>NZ_JACNDD010000119.1:0-20140 GCF_017351395.1 Pseudomonas sp. FW305-28 | reverse complement strand
GGTATGGGCGAAGTTCGAGAAAGAGATCGGTCCGGACCTGATCAAGGCGGCCGAGGCTTCCAACAGCGCCCAGTGACATCACCAGGCTTGACACGTTCCTGTGGCGAGGAAGCTTGCTCCTTCGCCACAAAAGCGCCCACTCCCCCATCCCCAGCCGCATAGCACATTGCGTTATGATCCCCGCCTCTCCCTGAACAGAGCTTTTTTCGCGAATGCTGTCGTCCACTCCAGACATGACCTCTACCCTGCCCCCTGTTCTGGTCGGCCCGCTGTTACGGCGCCTGGAGCCTGCGCGCCTGGTGATGTGGTTGGTGGGCACGCGAGCGTTGGCGTTGACGCTGCGCATTGACGGTGTCGGCGACCTGGCACTCGATGCATCACGTTGCACCGTGGTGCCGGTGGGGCAACGGGCGTTTGTGCACTTGATCGATGTGACGCTCGACGCGCCCCTACCCCAGGACGTGGCGATTGACTACGACCTGCTGGTGGACGGTGCCCCCATCGCCGAGTGGGCGCCGCATCTGTTGTATGACGGCGCACAGTGCCCGAACTTCATGTTGCACTCGCGTATCGAGCAATTGGTCCACGGTTCCTGCCGCAAACCCCACTACCCGGCCAACGACGGCCTGCTCTGTGTCGACCGTCTGCTCGCGCAAGACCCGGCGCAACGCCCGGCTCTGTTGATGATGAGTGGCGACCAGGTCTATGCCGACGATGTCGCCGGGCCCATGCTGCGGGCGATTCATGGGCTGATCGAACGCTTGGGGCTGTTCGAGGAATGCCTGGACGGCGCCGTCGTGGAAGACAGCGCCAAGCTCTACCAACACCCGGCCAGTTATTACCATCGCGCCGATTTGCTACCGGCATTGGAGAGCAACGAAACCCTGCGCGAGCGTTTTTTCGGCGGGGCGCGCAAGCCGATCTTCACCAGCAGCAGCGCCGATAATCACTTGGTGACGTTCGCCGAAGTCATGGCGATGTACCTGCTGGTGTGGTCGCCGGTGCCCTGGACACTGATCGCTGTGCAGCCCCCCGAACTGACCGTCGAGCGGCGCCAGCGCTACGACCTGGAACAGCGACGCATCGACGCGTTCAAGACCGGGCTGGACGGCGTGGCGCGGGTATTTGCGCACTTGTCATGCCTGATGATTTTCGACGACCACGACATTACCGATGACTGGAATCTGTCCGCGCAGTGGGAGGAAACGGCCTACGGCCATCCGTTCTCCAAGCGCATCATCGGCAACGCCTTGATCGCCTACATGCTTTGCCAAGGCTGGGGTAACAACCCGGATGCCTTTGCGGACGTGCTCCCGCAAACCCTGGCCTTGAGCGACACCGCCCGCGACCGTTACCTCGACAGCGAACCACAGGACCAATTGATCGACACCCTGCTGGGTTTCCAGCAGTGGCATTACGTGCTGCCGAGCACCCCGGCCCTGGTGGTGCTCGATACCCGCACCCGCCGCTGGCGCAGTGAGAACACCCTCAAGCAACCTTCCGGCCTGCTGGATTGGGAAGCCCTGAGCGAGTTGCAGCAAGAGTTGTTGGATCACCCCTCGGCCATCATCGTCTCACCGGCACCGATCTTCGGCGTAAAGCTGATCGAGACCGTGCAGCGGGTGTTCAGTTGGTGCGGTTATCCGTTGCTGGTGGACGCGGAAAACTGGATGGCCCATCGCGGCGCGGCCCAGGTGATCCTGAACATTTTCCGACACTCACGCACACCGGGTAATTACGTGGTGCTGTCAGGGGATGTGCATTATTCCTTCGTCTACGAGGTGCTGATCCCACACCGCAAGGGCGGCCCGCGTATCTGGCAGATCACCAGCAGCGGCATCAAGAATGAATTCCCGCCCGTACTGCTGGAATGGTTCGACCGCCTGAACCGTTGGCTCTACTCCCCGCGCTCGCCCCTGAACTGGTTCACCAAGCGCCGCAGCATGCGCATCGTCCCCCACACCCCGGAACACGCCGAAGCGGGTGAACGGCTGTGGAACAGCGCCGGCATTGGCCAGGTGTTCTTCAATGAACAGGGCCAGCCCACGAAGATCTACCAGCACAACGCCAACGGCCAACCACCGACACGCATGCTGCCCCCCAAATCCCCACCGACCTGAAAGCGCTGGCACATCCAGCACCTACGCAAACTGACAATCCGCTATCGCGAGCAAGCTCGCTCCCACAGGGGATTGGGGATGGATGCAAAATCTGCAGTCACACCAAAACAACTGTGGGAGCGAGCTTGCTCGCGATGACGGCGGCACAGCCAACACCTAGGCAAACTGACAGGGCGCTATCGCGAGCAAGCTCGCTCCCACAGGGGATTGAGGATGGATGCAAAATCCACAGTCCTACAGGGAAGTGGCAGTCAGAACGCCAACTGCAGGGTCTGTTGGCCTTCGAGGCTGAGCAGCAATTGTTTGGCCGCCAAACCGCCAGCGAAGCCGGTGAGGCTGCCGGAGCTGCCGATGACGCGGTGGCACGGGGCGATGATCGAGATGGGGTTGCGACCGTTGGCGGCGCCGACCGCCCGGACCGCTGTCGGTTGGCCGATCTGGACGGCGATGTCGCGGTAGCTGCGGGTTTCACCGAAGGGGATGGTCAGCAGTGCGTGCCACACTCGGACCTGGAAATCAGTGCCGGCAAAGTCCAGCTCCAATTCGAAACGGCGGCGCTGACCGGCGAAATACTCCAGCAACTGACGTTCGGTTTCCTTGAGGACCGGATGCTGGGTGTCTTCTTCCAAAGGCCCCAGGCGCACCCGGTTGAGCCGCTCGTTTTCCCACAGGATGGCCGCCAATCTTGTCTCCCGGGCGACGAGGATCAACTGGCCGACGGGGGATGGGATGGTTTTGTACAGAGGCAACATCGAGGGATTCCTTGTCAAAGCCTTTGTGGCAAGGGAGCTTACTCCCTAGCCACAGTTTTTTCTCACCGCCCCCAAAACCTTGCTCAGCCCAACAACCCCAACGCCTTTGCCCGCGCCACCGCCTGGGTGCGGCGCTCGACGCCAAGCTTGCTGTTGATGTGGCTGGCGTGGGTCTTGACGGTGTGCAGCGAGATGAACAATTGCTCGCTGATCTCCTGGTTCGAACAACCTTGGGCAATCAGTTGCAACACCGCCCGCTCGCGACTGCTGAGGGTTTCGACAGGTGCCGCCGGGTCGACAGGCTGGGCCACCGTCGAGGGCAGGCGTTCGAGCAGATGTTCGCGCAACGTGCTGGGCGGTGCATGCAGCAGTTGTTCGCGAAACCATTCACAGTGTTTGCCAAACAACCACTCGAAGGGCTGCAACACCCCGCCGCTGGCGGCTTCGAAAGCTTGGGCCAGGGTACGGCGGGCTTCGGGCTCACGGCCGACGCTCAACAGCAAGGCGACCTTCTGGTTGAGCGCCATCACGCTGAGCATTTGCCGGCCGGTTTGCTGGCCGTGTTCAAGCAGGGCATCGAGTCGCCCTTCGGCAAGCATCGGTTGACCCCGGATGGATTCCAGCACCGCCTGCTGCAATTCGACGTGCAGCGGCAGTTGCGGGTGGAACTCCGGCGGCGCGGCGGCCCGTTCGCCCGTGTAGGTCTGGCCCAGGCGGGCCAGCCAGGCTTCGGCCAGATCGGTGCGACCCTGGGCCAGCCAGAGCTCGCATTTGACCAGGGTAATCATCGCCAGGTAATAGATCGGCGGAACGTCCCAGATGTGCATCAGGCGCTCGGCTTCAGCCAGTTCGGCAAAGGCCCGGGCGAACTCGCCACTGTAGCCTTCGATACGGGCGATCACGCAATGACCGATCAGCACACTGATGTCGCGGCAGGCGCGGGCTTCGGTGAGCCCCGCCTGCAACCGCGCCAGGCCGACCTGGGGTTGCATGCGCAAGGTCAGCAGGAACCCCTCGTACATGATCAACCGCGCCCGCACCGCATAAAGCCGCTGGGGCGATAATTTATGCAAACGTTGCAGGCCCTGGTGCACTTCGTCCAGCGCCCGCAGGATTTCCCCCCGTGCCTGCAAGACCCGGGCACGGTCGTAATGGGCCAGGGCCTCGAACAATGGGTTGCCAACCCGCTGCGCCAGCTCCAGGGAATCGCGGTTCAGGTTCCGGGCGCGCCACAGGTCGCCGTCGGCAATCGCCAGGTTCGACAAGGTGGACAGGCACATCAGCCGTTGGCCGTAGCGTTTTTGCGGCAGGCTCTCCAGGGCTTCGCTGCAATAACGCAGGGTGGCCTCGCGATCACCGCGGCCACGGGCGACGATGCCGCTCAGGGCCAGCCATTGGGCGAGCATGGATTTTTGCGCGGTGGCGGAAGGGGCCGGCAGGAAACGACTCAAGTGCGCGGCCAGCTCTTCGGCGGCGTCCAATTGACAGGCCAGGCCCAATGCCCAGCTGTAGAGCACGATCAGCCGCGGCGTGCTGATGAGCAGGCTGTCGGGCAAATCCATTTTCCAGCGCAGCAACATGCCGACATTCTGTTCGGCCAGCAGTTGCTCCTCCGAAAGGTTCTGCACCAGGTTCGCCGCCACGTCCAGGTGCCCGGCCCGCAACGCCTGTTCCACGGCTTCGTCGATCAGGCCCTGGGCGTTGAACCAGCGACAGGCCCGCAGGTGCAGGGTCGCGGCCGGGACCATGGCCGGCGCGCTGGGGCGACTGCGCAGCAGGTCGGAAAACAAGTGGTGATAACGGTACCAATGGCCGTGCTCGTCCAGCGGTACCAGGAAAACCTGGTGGGCCGCCAGGTAACGCAGGATTTCGCCACTGTCATGGGCTTCGCGCACGGCATCGCACAGCGCGCTGCAAAAACGCTCCTGAGGGGCCGTGTCGTAGAGGAACGCCTGCACCTCGGCGGGCAGGCAATCGATGACTTCTTCGAGCAGGTAATCGCGGATCAACCCCTCCCCACCGTGCAAGGCCTGGGGCAGCAGGCCTTCGCTGCCGGCCTCGGAGGCGGCCAGCAACCAGAACCGCAGCCCGGCCACCCAGCCCTCACTGCGCTGGATGAGGTTTTCCAGCGCCTCGCCGCGCAACGAGCTGCTGTGATGCTGGAGCAGGGTCAAGGCTTCGTCATGGGTCAGGCGCAGGTCTTGCTCGTTGAGTTCGAGCAATTGCCGCGACAGGCGCAGGCGCGCCAGGTGCCAGTCCGGGCGCTGGCGACTGGTGACGAGTACCAGCAAACCGTCAGGCAGGTGATTGAGGAAAAATTGCAGGCAGCGATCCAGCACCGGGCTTTGGGCCAGGTGGTAATCGTCGAGGACCAGCAACAAGGGATTGCGGGGCGATAAGTGGGCGGACAATTCGTCCAGCAAGCCATCGAGCCATTCTTCGAAGGCAAAGGGCTGATGGCGCTGGCGCATTTTCAGCAGCCCCAGCGCCCGGCCGCCCAGTTGCGGGAAAAATGCCTGGAGCCCGTCGAGCAAGCGTTCCAGGAAACGCCCCGGATCGTTGTCCCGGGCACTGAGCCCCAGCCAGAGGCTTTGCCAATGGGCCGGCAGGCTCTGGCAGAACTCCACCGCCAGGGAGCTTTTACCGAACCCCGCCGGGGCACTGACCAACAGCAACCGCCCGCCGAGCCCGGCGCTCAAACGTTCGCACAACCGCGGCCGCGCGACATGGCCGTCGGGCAAGGGCGGGCGGTAGAAACGCCCGTCCTGTACCGCGATGGCTGCGCGGGCAGAATCCGGAAGTGAAGACAAATCAGTCATGGCCGGCTCTTGTAGGAATGCGGGTGGCGGCGTTGCAGATGTCCGCAGACTAGCGGTAAACGAGGAGGTATTGAAGGGAGTGCTACAAATGGCTACAAAAAGACTACAAGCCGACCGACTTGAAAAAACTCAGGCAGCCAACGCTCTTGTGGCGAGGGAGCTTGCTTCCGCTGGGTTGCGAAGCAACCCGCAAGGCAGCGACTGCGTTGTACCTGACACAATGAGTCGGCTGGTTTGGGGCTGCTGCGCAGCCCAGCGGGAGCAAGCTCCCTCGCCACAGGGTTTTGTGTTGACTGATCGAACAAAAAAAACGCCCCGAACCAGTCGGGGCGTTGTTTCGAGGATGCGGCCTCGGGTGAAGCGGTTTAGCGGATGCCGTCCTGACGCAGCGCGTTCGGGGTGAAGTCTGCGGTGGTGGCGGTGAAGCCGAAGTCGTAGGCCGATTTCTCTTCGTTCTTCATGCCCAGCGCCAGGTAACGGCCGGACTGCAGGTCGTAGAGGGTTTCCAGGGCGTACCACGGTACTTGCTTGTCGTAGTAGTTCTCGGCATGGGCCTCGGCCACGCGCCACAGTTGGCCACGACCGTCGTAGTGGTCGATCACCGCGGCTTGCCAGGTGTCTTCATCGATGTAGAAGTCACGCTTGGCGTAGATGTGGCGCTGGCCTTCCTTCAGGGTCGCGGTCACATGCCAGACGCGACGCAGCTCGTAGCGGGTCAGGTCCTGGTTGATGTGGCCGGCCTTGATGATGTCGGCGTACTTGAGTTGCGGCGAATCGATCCGGTAGCTGTTGGCGGCGATGTACAGCTCTTTCTTGCCTTCCAGTTTCCAGTCGTAGCGGTCCGGTGCGCCGTTGTACATGTCCAGGTTGTCGGAGGTACGCAGGCCGTCGGCGGCGGTACCCGGGCCGTCATAGGACACTTGCGGGGCACGGCGCACACGGCGCTGGCCAGCGTTGTAGACCCACGCCGAACGCGGCTCCTTCACTTGGTCGAGGGTCTCGTGCACCAGCAGCACGCCACCGGCCAGGCGCGCCGGCGCGGTCACTTGTTGCTTGAAGTAGAACAGGATGTTGCCCGGGTTGGCCGGATCGAAATCCTTCATCTTGTCGCGGAACACGAACTGGTCGCGGAAGTACACCAGGCTGTACGAACCGTTGGGCTGCGGGGTGGCCTGGGTGACCAGGCGCGTCACGCTGCCGCCGCGATAGCGGGTGATGTGGTTCCAGATGACTTCGACGCCGCTCTGGGGAATCGGGAACGGCACGGCCGTCTCGAAGTTCTCCAGGCCGTTGCCGCCGGAAACCAGCTTGGTGTTGACCGCATTCTTCTTGATGGAGGCGAACACCTCGTCCGGCACGGTGGCGCCGCGATGGGTCGGGTAGACCGGCATCTTGAAGGTTTCCGGGTAGCGCTTGAACATCGCGTACTGGCCCGGGGCGAGCTTGGCCTTGTATTGCTCGACGTTCTGCGCAGTGATGGTGAACAGCGGTTTTTCAGTCGGGAACGGGTCGGCCAGGAAGCCCTTGCTGTCCACGGCACCGGCGTTCTTGGCCATGGGTTTCCAGGCCGAGATCGAGCCATCGGCATTGCCGGCCATCTCGGCGCCCATCGGCGTCAGGCTCTTGCCCAGCTTGTCGGCCTCGGCCGCGGGTACTGCCGCCATGACACTGGCGGCCAGCAGGGACAGCCCCAAGACACCGGCCTGCAACAGATTCTTTGTTACTTTCATAGTGTGTCGTCCTGAAATACGGTGCTTAGAAGGTCACGCCGACGCTGAGCGCCAGGAAGTCACGATCGTCCACAGTGCTGAAGTCGCCACCAAAGAAGTTGGTGTAGGCCAGGCTGGCGTTGTAGGTGTTCTGGTACTCGGCATCCAGCCCGAGGCTGACGGCTTTGCGGCCTTCTTCGAAGTTGCCGCCAGGGCCTGGCGAGTAGCCTTTGACGTCATGGGACCAGGCCACGTTGGGCTTGAGGTTCACGCCAGCGAACACGTCCGGGTATTCCCAGATGGCGCGAGCACGGTAGCCCCAGGACGTGGAGGTGGTGAAGCCGTCGTTGTTGCAGTTGCTGTTCACGTCGTTGATGGTCTGGCCGCCCCCCGTCGCAGTAGACGTATTGAGCGAGTTACAGAAACCGTTGGGCAGTTCGCCCGGACCGAACACCGGATCACGGCCATAGCGAGCTTCGGATTTGCTTTCCAGGCCGCCGACATGGGTCACCCCGATTTCACCCACCAGGGTCAGGCGGCTGGCGCCCATGACTTGATCGAGGAAATGCGTGAATGTGGTCTGAAACTGAGTGATCTCTTTACGGCGATAGCCATGCAGGTCTTGGCCCGGCGTGCCCTGGAGCACCGATGCATCACCAAATCCGGGAAGTGGCGTCACACCGGCGAAGAGGATATCAGTGGTGCTCAGTTGCACAGGTGCATTCGGGCGGTAGCTGATCTCACCGCTCCATGCCGTACCGGTAGGCAGTGTCGTGGAGAAACTCAGGCCGTAGAGACGGATATCTTCCGGGTACTCGACGAAGTAGTTGGAGTTACCCGCCACGATCAGAGGACGCAGTGCAGCGATTGGCCCCGCGGTGTAGAACTGCTGCGCAGCCCCTTGGGCACTGAAAATCGGCGCACGGCTGTGGTAGTTCATGAAGTAGGCACCGAACTCGGTGTCCAGTGGTTCGAACATGTACTTCAACGATGCGCCCCACTGGCCGCTGTCGCGGGCATCGCGGTCCGGGCCACGACGTACCAGCACGCCTTCTTCGTTGATATCGACACCCTGGCCTTCCAATATTGGAAGAATGACGCCCGGCAGCGGAATGGTCGAACGCTTGTTGAGCACCCGCAGGTTATCGGTACACCCATCGGCAATCACATCCGGCTGGGAGAAGAACGTACCGCAGTTATCCACCACGGTCTGGTCCCATTCAATCTGGTAGAACGCCTCGGCCGACAGGTTGTCGGTCAGGCTCTGGGACACGTAGAACATGTTGACCGGGATCAGGCCTTCCTTGATCTCGGCGCCAGGACGACGGAACGCGGACACGTCGACCGGGTTGATGGAGTTGATGCCGCCCTGGATGAACGTGCTTTCACCCCAACTGACCACCTGCTTGCCCAGGCGCACAGAGCCTGGCTGATCGGCAATGGCATAGTTGTGGTAGACGAACGCATCGAGGATCTGCCCGCCGGAGGACTTGGCGCCTTCCTTGCGGTTGCTGTCGCTGATGTCCTTGTACAGGCGGTGTTCGTCCTTGAGTTCGAAGTCGTACCAGTACTTGCCACGCACGAACACGCCGGTATCGCCGTATTTCAGTTCCAGGTCATGGATGCCCTTGAAGATCTTCGAGAAGGTTTCCCCTCGCTTGAAGTTCAAGTGGCCGTCATCGGAGGTCTGCGACAAGCCCTTGCCGCCATTGTTGACGCCGATCAGGTCCTTGTTGGCGTTGGCCGTGGACCAGCTCGCGCCGACCGACAGGGACGAGTCGAACTGGCCTTCGATTTCACCGATGTTGAAACTGACGCCGAATGCTGGCCCGGCGAGCGAAGAGGCGAGACTGACCGCCAGAGGCAGTTTTGCCCGGCGCCAGAACGTGGTTGCTGAGGTCATCGACGCTACTCCATGTGCATTATTGTTATGGCAATGGACATTTCAAAAACACCTCGGCGGCAGGGAGCGGCAGCGTCCCGATATCCGTCGAAGTCGCATCGCCCTTTCGTGCGTGCGCCCCGTTCTTGAGAATCCGTGAGCGGACTATAGCCAGCAGGTAGTACGGCTTGATCCCTCTAAAGTGTGATTTGCAGCCCGCGACCACTCTGGAACAGTCCTTTCGCCAGGCCGACAGATGTCGGCACGGCAAGGATGGCTGAAATTTGCGGTTTGACAAGGCAAGCGCTTGCTTGGTGGGGCTGCCGTGCCCTTTCGGGCACGGCAAAAAGACCTAAAGCGTGGACAGGAAGGTGCTGTTGTTGCTCTGCCATTCGGTGATGTCGACGCGGATACGCTTCTTGTCGAGCTTGCCGACGCTGGTCTTGGGAATTTCCGTAACAAGGGCGATCTGGCTCGGGATCGCCCACTTGCTCAAGTGCCCCAGCTCGACGAACGGCTTGAGGTGTTCCTTGAGTTCGCGAGCCCCGATCTCATGCCCTTCCCGAACCACCAGCAAGGCAAACGGCCGCTCGCCCCACTGCGGATCGGGAATGCCGACCACTGCTACTTCGCGTACCGCCACATGACGGCTGATGAGGTCTTCCAGGTCCAGGGAGGATATCCATTCGCCACCGGTCTTGATCACGTCCTTGATGCGGTCGCGGATGTCGATGAAGCCCATGTTGTCCAGCGTGGCGACGTCACCGGTGTGCAGCCAGCCGCCGGCCCAGAGCTCGGCGCCCTTCTGCGGCTCGTTGAAATAGCCCTCGGTGAGCCACGGCGCGCGCAGCACCAGTTCGCCCTGGGTCTCGCCGTCGGCGGGCAGGAAACGCCCCTCGGTGTCGACGATTGCCGCCTCCACCAGCGGCCCCGGCACGCCGGCCTTGATCCGGTAGGTGGTGCGCTCGTCCTCGCTGCCGGCCATCAATTCGTCGTTGAGGTGGGCGCAGGACACCAGCGGGCCGGTTTCCGACATGCCGTAGGCGGCGGTGAGCTGGATGCCCCGCGCCTTGGCCGCTTCGTACAGGCTGCGATTCAGCGCGCTGCCGCCGATGACGATCTTCCAGCCGCCGAAGTCGGTGTCCTGGGCGCCCTTGGCATTGAGGACCATTTGCAGGATGGTTGGCACGCAATGGGAAAAGGTGACCTTTTCCTTGCGCCACAGCTGGACCAGGAATTCGGGGTCGTAGCGACCCGGGTAGACCTGCTTGAGCCCGAGCATGGTCGCCACGTAGGGCAAGCCCCAGGCATGGACGTGGAACATCGGTGTGATCGGCATGTACACGTCGTTGGTGCCCAGCAGCCGCACGCTGTCGATGGCCCCCATGATGGTCGCCACGCCCATGGTGTGCAGCACCAGTTGCCGATGGGTGAAGTACACGCCCTTGGGGTTGCCCGTGGTGCCGGTGGTGTAGAACGTGGTGGCGACGGAGTTTTCGTCGAAATCCTGGAAATCGTAGGTGGGTGCCGCGGCGGCCAGCAATTGCTCGTATTCACCCACCAGGTTCGGCAGGTCGGCGGTTTTTTCCGGCAGGTCGGTCAGCAGCAGGGTCTTGTCCACCGTGGTCAGGTGCCCGGCTATCGCCTGGTAAAGGCCGACGAACTCGCTGTTGACCAGCACGAAGCGGTCCTCGGCGTGGTTCATGGTGTAGACGATCTGCTCCGGTGACAGGCGCACGTTGATGGTGTGGATCACCGCGCCGATCATCGGGATCGCGAACATGCATTCCAGGTAGCGATGGCTGTCCCAGTCCATCACCGCCACGGTATCGCCGGCCTTGACCCCCGCCTCGGTCAACACGTTGGCCAGGCGCGCGACCCGTTCGATCAGCGTCGGATAGCTGTAGCGCAACTGGTCACGGTAGACGATCTCGCGGGTTTTCTCGTAACGCGTGCCGGACATCAGCAGCCGCTTGATCAGCAGCGGGTATTGATAGGCGCCTTCGGCTGGAGGAATAACGCGAGTCTGCAACATAAGAATCCCTTTTCTGACTGCACGGTCTTGGCTGGAAGCAAGCACTCTAGAGCGCTTATACACGGATCAAATCAGCCAAAGGAATGATTTGATCCGCGCGCAAATACTAGCCCAGAGCCATCTCACCCCCAGGTTTCGCAAGCATTGCGCAACCAAACCTTGTCAGATCGGGATCCAACAGCGAGCATAGGTGTCACGCTTGTTACAAAAGCCTGTGGGGAAAATGCCCTGGCAGGTCTCCAGCATGCCACCACTTTTTGACAGAAAATAATGAACACCGAACTGACCTCTTCCCAGGCCACCGCGCCTCAAGGTGCGCCGCTTGTGTCGATCGTGGCCCCTTGCTACAACGCCGGGAAGTACCTGGAAGAAGCGATCCACAGCCTCTTTGCCCAGGATTACCGGAACATCGAGGTCATCGTGGTTGACGACGGCTCCACCGACGACAGCCTCGCCATGCTCCGGCAGTTGCAGCAAACCTACGATTTCCAGCTCTACTCCCAGGAGAACCAGGGGGTGAGTGCGGCACTCAACCACGGGCTGCAGTATGCCAAGGGCACGTATGTCGCCACCCCGGACCTTGACGATGTGATGTTGCCCCATTCGATCGGGGTCCGTGCCCAATACCTGGACGAGCACCCGCAGGTGGGCTGTGTCGGCGCGCTGATCATCTACATGGACAGCGAGGGCCGGACCATCAAGGAGCAACAACGCGACCACATCCAGGTGCATACCTTCGATGACCTGCTGCGTAACGCCGCGGTCATCGGTGCGCCCACGGCCCTGTATCGCATGAGTGCCCTGCGGGACGCCGGTTTTTATGATCCGCAGCTAAGGGTCCAGGATTTCCAGATCACCCTGCGGATCGCCCGCCAGGGTTACGAAATCCATGAGTTGCCGATCTGCGTCACGCGCTATCGGCGCCACCCCAATAACCTCTCGAGAAAGTACCGCTTGATGCTCAAGACGGACCTGCAGGCCATCGAGCCCTATCGGGACCACCCCGCCTACCCGTCGGCCCGCACGGTGCTGGTGCACAAAGCGCTGAAGTACGCCGTGGTCGAAGACCGGAAAGAAGCCTGGCGACTGTTGCGCAGCATCCCCTGGCGCCATTGGAACAAAACCAGTTTCAAGCGCCTCAAGCGGCTGGCCTTGCGACTGCCAATGACAAGGTCCCAACCATGAAGTTCTTGCAGAAACTCAAGGAGCGAAAGGAGCGAAAGCACCTCAAGCGCCTGGAAAAACTCGAACGCTCACCGGAAAAAATCCGTCTGCGCTATCCGAAGTACCAGGTCGGGGTGGGCACGTATGGCATTCCCGAGGTGATGGAGTTCGGCGACGACACGGTCCTCAAGGTCGGTTCCTATACGTCGATCGCCGAAGGCGTGAAGATCCTGCTGGGCGGTGGGCATCGCACCGACTGGGTCAGCACGTTTCCATTCCCGCGGATGATCGATGAAGCCCGGGACATTCCCGGCAGTAACCCGACCAAGGGCGACGTGGTGGTTGGCAGCGACTGCTGGATCTGCGCTGACGCGATGATCCTGTCGGGCGTGACCATCGGCCATGGCGCCGTGGTCGCCGCCGGCGCGGTGGTGACACGCGATGTCGAGCCTTACGCCATGGTGGGCGGCAACCCGTGCCGGTTCATTCGCTGGCGCTTCGAGGAGCCGGTGCGTCAGGCCCTGCTGGAGTCGGCCTGGTGGGAATGGCCGATGGAAGAGGTCAAGGCGGTGTCCCCCCTGCTGTGCAGTGACAACATCGACGCTTTTCTGGATTACGCCCGCCAACGGCATTGATCGCCCCACACCCGCATGGAAGCGATCAGAGGAAAGATCAGAGCGGTCAGTGCGCCTCGGTAAACGCCAGCTTCACCCCGATGGCGACGAGCACCGCGCCCATGGTCCGGTCGAACCAATGACCCATGCGCGCGAAACCGGCGCGCACCCGTTGCTGGCTGAACAACAGCGCCACCAGGCAGAACCAGACGGCCGTCGCCACCGCCAGGTACACGCCGTAACCGGCCTGGATCGCCAACGGCGTATGCGGGTTGATCACCACGGTGAACAGCGACAGGAAAAACAGCGTCGCCTTGGGGTTCAAGCCATTGGTGACAAAGCCCGAAATGAATGCGCCACGGGCGGTCCGCTCACCGACTTCCTTGTGCAGGTTTTCCTCGGCCGGCTTGGCCGGTTGCGCCCGCAGCGCCTTGAAGCCGATGTACAGCAGGTACGCGGCAGCGGCCCACTTCAGCGCGTTGAACAGCACGATCGATTGCGACACGATCAGGCCGATGCCCAGCAACGAATAGCCCACGTGCAGGAAAATCGCCGTGCCGACGCCCAGCGCCGTCCAGGTTCCGGCGCGTCGGCCATGAGTCACACTTTCGCGCACCACCACGGCAAAATCCGGCCCGGGGCTGGCAACAGCCAGCAGGTGGATCAGGGCGACGGTGAGGAATTCGGTGAGGTACATGGAAGCTCCTTACGACAATCTTTTGTTGGATGAAGTCGCGTGTCGAGGGGGCTTGCTCCCTCGCCACGGTGTTCGGCGCCAGGGCCGCATTCATCTGATAGGCTCGCCACATTACGCCTTCGGTTCTTGACATAAAAGGTACAGCTGATGACGAACACCGCCCGCGCCGTTTTCCTCGACCACCCTTCCCTGGACCTCGGCGACCTGGACCTGAACCCGTTGCGCAGTTGCTTCGGCGAACTGCAACTGTTCGCCCGGACCACGCCGGACCAGGTCATCGAGCGGCTCAAGGGCGCCACTGTGGCAATCACCAACAAAATCGTGATCGATGCCCAGGCCATGGCGGCCAGCCCTGAACTGAAGCTGATCCTGATCAGTGCCACCGGTACCAACAATGTCGACCTGGCGGCCGCCCGTCACCACGGCATCACGGTGTGCAATTGCCAGGGCTACGGCACGCCGTCGGTGGCCCAGCACACCCTCATGCTGTTGCTGAACCTGGCGACGCGCCTGGCCGATTATCAAAAAGCGGTGGGGGAAGGTCGCTGGCAGCGGGCTTCGCAGTTCTGCCTGCTGGACTATCCGATTGTCGAGCTGGAAGGCAAGACCCTGGGCTTGCTCGGCCATGGCGAATTGGGCAGCGCCGTCGGGCGGCTGGCCGAAGCCTTTGGCATGCGCGTGCTGCTGGGGCAGATCCCTGGGCGCCCGGCCCGTCCCGACCGCTTGCCACTGGAGCAATTGTTACCGCAAGTCGATGCCCTGACCCTGCACTGCCCGCTCAACGAGCACACCCGGAACTTCATCGGCGCCCGCGAGCTGGCGCTGCTCAAGCCCGGCGCATTCGTGGTCAATACCGCCCGTGGTGGGTTGATCGACGAACAGGCCCTGGCCGAAGCACTGCGCAGCGGTCACTTGGGAGGCGCCGCCACCGACGTGCTCAGCGTGGAGCCGCCGACCCAAGGCAACCCGCTGCTGGCCGGCGATATCCCACGGTTGATCGTCACCCCACACAACGCCTGGGGCAGCCGCGAAGCGCGGCAGCGGATCGTCGGCCAAATGAGCGAAAACGCCCAGGGCTTTTTCAGCGGTACAGCGCGGCGTGTCGTCAGTTGATAAACTGCCGCACTTTTTTTACCCGCTTTATCAAGGAGCAGACCATGGATCCGCGCAGTGAAGTACTGCTTCGTCAGGCCGAGTTATTCCAGGGTTCGGTGTTGTTGGCCGGCCTGCCCGCCGACGATTTGCTCGGCCGTTTGCCAGAAGCCCATGGCTGGTGCTGGCATGCCGGCGATCAGGCGGCGCTGGACGCTCGTTTTCCCGAGCGCAGCCACTTTGGCGTGACCGTGCCCGAGCGCGCGTTCGACACCGCCGTGGTGTTCCTGCCCAAGGCCAAGGACCTGACCGACTACCTCCTCAATGCCGTGGCGGCGCGCCTGGCCGGGCGCGAGGTGTACCTGGTGGGGGAAAAACGCAGCGGCATCGAAGGCGCATCCAAGCAGCTCAACCCGTTTGGCAAGCCACGCAAGCTCGACAGCGCGCGGCACTGCCAACTGTGGCAGGTCACTGTCGCCAACGCGCCCGAGGCCAAGCCCCTGGAAAGCCTGGCCCAGACCTACGAACTGCCCCTGGCCGAAGGCCCGCTGAAGGTTATCAGCCTGCCGGGGGTGTTCAGCCACGGTCGCCTGGATCGCGGCAGTGCGCTGCTGCTGGAACACCTGGATAAACTGCCCAGCGGGCATTTGCTCGACTTCGGCTGCGGCGCCGGGGTGCTGGGGGCGGCGGTCAAGCGGCGCTATCCACACAACACCGTCACCCTGTTGGACGTGGACGCTTTCGCTGCCGCCAGCAGTCGCCTGACCCTGGCCGCCAATGGCCTGGAAGCCGAAGTGCTGACCGGTGATGGCATCGACGCCGCACCGATGGGTTTGAGCGCGATCCTGAGCAACCCGCCGTTCCATGTCGGCGTGCACACCGATTACCACGCCACGGAAAACCTGCTGCGAAAAGCAGCCAAACATCTGAAAAACGGTGGCGAACTTCGGCTGGTTGCCAATAGCTTCCTCAAGTACCAGCCGCTGATCGAGGAGCATTTGGGCGTTTGCGCGATCAAGGCCGAAGGCCAGGGCTTTCGCATCTACCGGGCCAAACGCGGTTGAAATTTTTTAGGTAACAGCACTTGCTCAATCGGGTTTGCCTAGGCAGAATCCGCTCCGTCCTAGGGGAGTAGTCTCCCGCGAGCGCCATGCTCGCCCGGCATACGTCAACATACTTGGTCAGCAGGCCATGGCGTATGCGGCCCAAGCGTCCACGCAGATGGTCGCTGGGTTTGACAAGACCTATGACACGCACACCTTACCCGGGGCGGGAAGGCTGTACGTGTCATAGCCGTGTCGACCCGCCCCTTTAGGAAATCCCTGATGCTGGACTCACTTCTCGTACCTACGGCGATCGTTGCGCTGGCCGAAATCGGCGACAAGACGCAATTGCTCGCGCTCATCCTGGCGGCTCGCTTTCGCAAACCCTGGCCGATCATCGCCGGCATCGTTGCCGCGACCCTGGCCAACCATGCGGCAGCCGGCGCGGTCGGCGCCTGGGTCAGCGGCTTTTTCTCCAACGCGGTCCTGCACTGGATACTGGCGGCCAGCTTCGCGGCCACGGCACTGTGGACCCTGGTCCCGGACAAACTGGACGATGAAGAAGCCAACACGGCCCGCCGGTTCGGCCCGTTCCTGACCACACTGATTGCATTCTTCCTGGCGGAAATCGGCGACAAGACCCAGATCGCCACGGTGATGCTCGCCGCGCAATACCCGGAGCTGTGGCTGGTGATCATCGGCACCACCGTGGGCATGTTGATTGCCAACGTGCCGGTGGTCCTGGCGGGCAATTTCGCCGCCGAGAAGCTGCCCCTGACCCTGATCCGCCGCCTGGCCGCCTCGGCGTTCTTCGTCCTGGCGATCGTGGCGGTGTACAAGGCGATGCAGAGTAGTGGGTGGGTTTGATCAGGTTGATGCAGGCTCTTGTGGCGAGGGAGCAAGCTCCCTCGCCACAAAAAAACAGCTTTTACCACATGGCGATGCTTACTTCTTGGCCTGCTGATACAGCGGCATCACCTTCGGAATCGCCGCTTGCAACGAAGCGATACGACTGCTCGACGACGGGTGGGTGCTCATGAATTCCGGCGGCGCGCCTTCGGAAGCCTTGGCCATCTTGTTCCACAGGGTGATCGCCGCATTCGGGTCGTAGCCGGCGCGGGCGGCCAGTTCGAGGCCGATCAGGTCGGCTTCGTTCTCGTTGCCACGGCTGTTGGGCAAGGTCATGCCGTAGTTGGCGACGGTGTCGGCCAAGGCCAGGCTGTCCTGGCCAAGGCCGAACAAGGCACCGGCGCCCTGCTTGGCCATCTCGATGCCATAGGCCTTGGACATCGCTTCGCGCCCGTGCTCGCGCAGGGCGTGGGCGATTTCGTGGCCCATGATCGCGGCGATTTCAGCGTCGGTCAGCTTCAACTGGTCGATCAGGCCGGTGTAGAACATGATCTTGCCGCCAGGACCGCAATTGGCGTTGAGTTCATCGCTCTTGATCAGGTTCACTTCCCAGTTCCACTGGGCCGAATCCGGGCGGAACACCGGCGCCTGGGCAATCAAGCGATCGGCAATGACCTGGATGCGCTTGGCATCGTTACTGGTCTTGTCCAGCGCACCCTGGGCCTTGGCCTCACCCATCGTCTTTTGATAGGACTGGGCGTACATCTGGTTGACCTCGTCGGTCGACAGCATGCTGAACATGTACTGCTTGCGCTCCACACCCACGGCTCCGCCGCTGGTGGTGTTGACCGACTGGCAACCGGCGAGCAGCAGCGCCGCGCTCAGAGCACTCACCATCAATGTCTTGTTCATGTAAAAGAAGCTCCCTGGAAACGTGGGCGTATCCTAGGCCTTGATTTGTATCGGCGCCAGATACACAACGAGGGATTAGCGTTTTTTCGGACAGATCCCACCGCATCCATTTGCGACACCCACGCAGCTATTAGAGTCACCCGACGAACAGCGACTCATGCCGCGCCACAGAAACGCCGATAAAGAGCCCAGACGTCATTTCCGCGTCCGGAGCCTTTATGAAATTCAAATCGATCCAGTTTTCCGTGGCCGCCCTGGCCGGTGCCATCGTGCTCAGTGTGGTTGCCGCCCTTGTGCTGTACGCGCTGTTTGCCGGTGCCCGCACCCAGGAGATGGTGCAACAGCGCACCAAGGCACAGTTCGAGCAACTCATCGAACAACGCCTCAGTGCCCTGGCGCGCACCCAGGCCAGCCTGATCCAGCGGGAACTGGAAGCCCCACTGCTGCTCGCCCGCGGCCTGGCCACCACGAACGCCTTGATGGGCATCAACGGCGCGGACGGCAACCCGCAACTGAAGGTGCCCCGCGAGCAAATGATCAGCCTGCTGCGGGAAACCGTGGTGCGCAACCCGAAGATCCTCGGCGCCTATATCGCCTGGGAGCCGAACGCCATCGACCACGACGACGCCAACTATGTGAACAGCCCGGTGGTGGGCATGGAAACCAGCGGGCGTTTCCTGCCGTGGTGGTTTCGCAACCAGGACGGCTCCCTGGGCCTGGAAAAACTCGCCGACGTGACCGACCAGAAACTGCTCTCCACCGGCATTCGCGCCAGTGAGTACTACCTTTGCTCCCAGGACAGCAAGAAAGCCTGCGTGATCGACCCGGCGCCCTATCGCGTCGGCAGCACGATGACCATGCTCGCCTCGTTCATCGAACCGATCATGATCGATGGCAAGTTCCAGGGCATCGTCGGCGCCGACCTGTCGGTGAACTTCATCCAGGACATGCTCGTGGCCGCCGATGGCAAGCTGTACGACGGCGCCGGGGAAATGGCCCTGCTCTCGAGCAACAACCGGCTGGTGGCCTTCACCAAGGACCCGAGCAAACTCGGGGAAAAAGCCAGCGACCTGCTGGATGCCAGCGAATTGGACAACCTGGCCAAGCTGGGCGTCGGCGAGGTGCGCTACGACATCGACGAAGAACACGGGCATATCGAGGTGTACATGCCGTTCGGCATCGGCGAGACCAACGCCCGCTGGACGTTGATGCTGCAGTTGCCGCTGAATGCGGTCATGGCCGACCTGCAAGCCTTGCAGCAAGACCTCGACCATCAGCGCCAGGCCGATATCTTCGGCATGGCGATGGTGGGCCTGGTGATTGCTGGCATCGGTCTGCTGGTGATCTGGCTGGTGGGCCATGGCATTGCCCGGCCGCTCAAGCAAATGGTGGCGATGCTCGATGACATCGCCCAGGGCGAAGGCGACCTGACCCGTCGCCTGGTGAGCGACCGCGCCGATGAGCTGGGGGCGATCGCCAGGGGCTTCAACACTTTCCTGAGCAAGTTGCAGGGCATGATCACCCAAGTGGTGACCTCGGTGCAGAGCGTCAGCGATTCATCGGAGCACACGGCCGATATTGCGATCCGCACCAACCAGGGTGTGCACAAGCAAATGTCCGAGATCGATCAGGTCGCCACTGCGGTGCACGAAATGACCGCCACCGCCCAGGACGTGGCCCGCAACGCGACCCAGGCGGCCCAGGCCGCCAGTCATGCGGACCAGGCCGCCAGCCAGGGCATGCAGATCGTCCGGGACACCTCCACCTCCATTGGTGCCCTGGCCGTGGAAATCGGCAAGGCGGTGAGTGTGGTGCAGACCCTGGCCAAGGACAGCGAGAACATCAACGCGATCCTCACCGCCATCCGCGGGATCGC
Organism: Pseudomonas sp. FW305-28; assembly: GCF_017351395.1. NCBI lineage: Bacteria > Pseudomonadati > Pseudomonadota > Gammaproteobacteria > Pseudomonadales > Pseudomonadaceae > Pseudomonas > Pseudomonas sp. FW305-28. The sequence continues at coordinate 576 of NZ_JACNDD010000119.1, read as the reverse complement.
CGAACAGACCAACCTGCTGGCCCTCAACGCGGCCATCGAAGCGGCCCGGGCCGGTGAACAGGGCCGTGGTTTCGCGGTGGTCGCCGATGAAGTGCGCAACCTGGCGCAGAAGACGCAGCAGGCGACCGAAGAAATCCAGGCGATGATCCAGCAACTGCAGCAAGGCACCCGGGATGTGGTGCGGGTGATGGAAGACAGCCAGCACCGTACCGATGAAAGCGTGCAGCATGCGGCGAAAGCGGCCCAGGCCCTGGAAACGATCACCCAGGCCGTGTCGGTGATCAACGACATGAACACCCAGATCGCCAGCGCTGCCGAGGAACAAAGCGCCGTGGCCGACGACATCAACCGCAACGTGATCAACATCGGGCAAGTGGCGAACGAAGTGGCCAGCGGCGCCGACGAATCCAGCGCGGCCAGCGCCGGGCTGACCAAACTGGCGGAGCAGCAGCGGCGGTTGATCAATCAGTTCAGGGTCTGATCCGAAGGCCCCATCGCGAGCAAGCTCGCTCCCACAAGGGATTGGCGCTGGAACGCCGATATTGCGAACACCCCAAAACAACTGTGGGAGCGAGC
>NZ_JACNDD010000118.1:0-20259 GCF_017351395.1 Pseudomonas sp. FW305-28 | reverse complement strand
GTGAATCAGGCGACCATGAACCGTCAGGATCCCGCGCCAAACCGATCACGGCTGTTGGTCAGGTGCAACCACATGGCGGCGCGGGCGGCGTCCGGGTCCTGGCGCTTGATCGCGTTGAAGATCGCCTCGTGCTCAAGGTTGGCCAACTGCGCCAGCTTGCTTAGATCGGCCTGGCCGCGCTCGGCCACGTTCACGCGGGTCCTGGGGATCATCGCACTGCCCAGGTGCTGCATGATTTCGACAAAACAGGCGTTGTCCGTGGCTTCGGCGATGAGCAGATGGAAACGCCGATCGGCTTCGACACAGCTGTCGTTGTTGTTGGACAACCGCTGATAGTCATCCAGCGCCTGGCGCATCTGCTGCAACTGGTGTTCGCTGCGGCGCTGGGCCGCCAAGGCGACGGCCTGGGTCTCCAGGCCCAGGCGCAGCTCCAGGATCGCTCGCACTCCCGCGGCGGTGTCGACATTCAGGCGCAACCCTGGCTCGCCGGTTTGCGCCAGCACGAAGGTGCCGATGCCGTGGCGGGTCTCCACCAGCCCCGAAGCCTGCAACTTGGAGATCGCCTCGCGCACCACCGTCCGGCTGACGCCATGGGCCTGCACGATGGCGCCTTCCGATGGCAGCTTCTCACCCGGTTTCAACTGCCCCAGCAAGATGCTCTGGCTCAGCTTCGTCACCAGGTCATGGGCCAGGTTGTGGGTACGCTTGCGCAGGGGCGCGTCGGTGTCTTGCGGCATCGCCGGGGTTCCTTGAAAACAGGCTGACTGATCGTATCACCAGCGGACGCCGGAAATCTCATCGTCAAGCCATCAACTTGTATGACAACACTCAAGATCAGCCCATCCCTGCAAAAATCACCCCTTCAAAAAACGGCTTCACGCAAGCCAGACAGACGCTGGATAAAATCACAATAGCCGGAAAACCCCAACAAATACGGCATAAAAACGCCATTCACCTAATCCAATGATGCTGAAAAACTGCTTGTCATCCAAAAAAATCAAGTTGTATGATGTCTATCAACATCGGCACATGCACGATGCCCCGCATAAAAATAACGAGTGGGAGAAAAACCAGTGAACACATCCAGCCTCAAGGCGAATGCCGGCGCGGATCCGGTGCTGCTGTCGGCCATCGCCAAGGTCAAGCGCCACATCCTGCCGCTGTTCGTCATCATGTTTATCGTCAACTACATCGACCGCGTGAACATCGGCTTCGTGCGTGCCCACATGGAGCACGACCTGGGTATCGGTGCCGCGGCCTATGGCTTTGGTGCCGGGCTGTTCTTCATCGGCTACGCGCTGTTCGAAGTCCCGTCCAACATCCTCCTGCAACGCATCGGCGCCCGCATCTGGCTGACCCGCATCATGCTCACCTGGGGCCTGGTGGCGGCGGCCATGGCCTTCATCCAGAACGAAACCCACTTCTACATCCTGCGCTTTTTGCTGGGCGTGGCCGAAGCCGGATTCTTCCCTGGGGTGATCTACTATTTCACCCGCTGGCTGCCCGGCGTCGAGCGTGGCAAAGCCATCGCCATCTTCCTCAGCGGTTCGGCCATTGCGTCGCTGATCTCCGGCCCGCTGTCGGGGCTGCTGCTGCAAATCAACGGCCTGGGCATGCACGGCTGGCAGTGGATGTACTTCATCGAAGGGATGTTTTCCGTCTGCCTGTGCGTCTTCGTCTGGTTCTGGCTGGACTCCAAGCCCCATGACGCCAAATGGCTGAGCCGTGAAGAACAGGATGTGCTGGTCAAGGCCATCGACGATGAACAGCGGGCACGGGAAGCCGCCTCGCCGATCAAACTGTCCATCGGCCAGTTGCTCAAGGACCGCCAGATCATCCTGTTTTGCCTGATCTACTTCTTCATTCAATTGACGATCTATGCCGCCACGTTCTGGCTGCCGAGCATCATCAAGAAAATGGGCGAACTGAGCGACATTCAGGTCGGACTGTTCAATTCGATCCCGTGGTTGCTGTCGATCGTCGGCATGTACGCCTTCGCCTCGCTGTCGGCCAAGTGGAAATTCCAGCAGGCCTGGGTCGCCACCGCCCTGTTGATCGCGGCAGCCGGGATGTTCATGTCCACCACCGGCGGACCGATTTTCGCCTTCGTCGCCATCTGCTTCGCGGCCCTGGGTTTCAAATCGGCATCGTCGCTGTTCTGGCCGATTCCCCAGGCTTACCTGGACGCCCGGATCGCCGCCGGGGTGATTGCCCTGATCAACTCGGTGGGCAACCTCGGCGGGTTCGTCGCCCCGACCACGTTCGGTCTGCTGGAAGAGCACACCGGCTCGATCCAGGGCGGCCTCTACGGCTTGGCGGCCACCTCGATCATTGCCGCGATCATCGTGTTTGCCGCACGCAACACGCCCAAGCCCAAAGCCGTGACAACAACACCGATCGATCCGGCCGCCAGCCACGTCTGATCATTCGATTGCCAAGGATAAGTACAGATGAGCATTCCAGAAACCAGCAAAGCCCCGATCATCACCAGCATGCAGGTCGTGCCCGTGGCCGGCCATGACGGCATGCTGCTGAACCTCAGCGGCGCCCATGGCCCGTTCTTCACCCGCAACATCGTCATTCTCAAGGACAACGCCGGCCACACCGGCGTGGGCGAAGTGCCCGGCGGCGAGCGCATTCGCCAGACCCTCGAAGACGCCCGCTCGCTGGTGGTCGGCAGCCCCATCGGCACGTACCAGAAGATCCTCAACACGGTACGCAACGCCTTTGCCGACCGCGATGCCGGCGGCCGTGGCCTGCAGACCTTCGACCTGCGCATCACCATCCACGCGGTCACAGGTCTGGAAGCGGCGTTGCTGGATCTACTCGGCCAACACCTGGACGTACCGGTCGCCGCCCTGCTCGGCGAAGGCCAGCAGCGCGACGAAGTGAAGATGCTCGGCTACCTGTTTTACGTCGGTGATCGCCAGCAGACCGACCTGGCCTATCGCAGCGAACCGGACGCCGACAACGACTGGTTCCGCGTGCGCCACGAAAAGGCCCTGGACGCCGACGCCGTGGTCCGCCTGGCCGAAGCGGCCCAGGCCCGCTATGGCTTCCAGGACTTCAAGCTCAAGGGCGGCGTGCTCCAGGGCGACGCAGAAATCGAAGCGGTCACGGCATTGGCCGAACGTTTTCCCCAGGCCCGCATCACCCTGGACCCGAATGGCGCCTGGTCACTCAAGGAAGCGATCCGTTTGTGCCGCGACCAACACAAAGTGCTGGCCTATGCCGAAGACCCTTGCGGTGCCGAGAACGGCTATTCGGGGCGCGAGGTCATGGCCGAGTTCCGCCGCGCCACGGGCCTCAAGACGGCGACCAACATGATCGCCACCGACTGGCGCGAGATGGGTCACGCCATCACCTTGCAGTCGGTGGACATTCCCCTGGCCGACCCGCACTTCTGGACCATGCAGGGTTCGGTGCGGGTGGCGCAGATGTGCAATGAGTGGGGCCTGACCTGGGGCTCGCACTCCAACAACCACTTCGACATTTCCCTGGCGATGTTCACCCACGTGGCCGCCGCGGCACCGGGCGACATCACCGCCATCGACACCCACTGGATCTGGCAGGACGGCCAGCGACTGACCAAAGCGCCCTTGCAGATTCAGGGCGGCTGCGTACAGGTGCCGAAAAAACCGGGGTTGGGGATCGAGCTGGACACCGACCAACTGGCCAAGGCCCATGAGTTGTACAAAGGCATGGGCCTGGGGGCGCGGGACGATGCGGTGGCGATGCAGTTCCTGATTCCGGGCTGGACGTTCAACAACAAGCGGCCGTGCCTGGTTCGTTAAAGCGACCGATATCCCTTGTGGGAGCGAGCTTGCTCGCGATGGCGGTGGGTCAGCCACATTGCTGTCGACTGACACTCCGCTATCGCGAGCAAGCTCGCTCCCACATCTGGATTCATGAGCGCCACAGTCATCATTCGCCTTCAGGTTTTTGTAGAACCTAACCCTCCGGCCGCATGATCAACACCGCCAACGGCGGCAGGTTCAGTTCCAGCGACAGGGCCTGGCCATGGCTGGGCACTGCTTCAGTGAAGGCGCCACCGCCGTTGCCGTAGTTGGAACCGGCGTAGGTGTCGGCGTCGCTGTTGAGCAACTCCACCCAACGCCCGGCGAACGGCACGCCGACCCGGTAGGCCTCGCGCGGCACCGGGGTGAAGTTGGCGACCACCAGCACCGGCTTACCCTCCTTGCTCCAGCGCAGCCAGGCGTAGACGCTGTTGAGCGCATCGTCGCCAATCAGCCACTGGAAGCCCTGCGGCGCGTCATCCTGGTCGTGCAGCGCCGGCTCTTCGCGGTACAGCCGGTTCAGATCGCTCACCAGCTTCTGCACGCCCCGGTGCTCAGGGTATTGCAGCAGGTACCAATCCAACTGCTGGTCGTGGTTCCACTCGCGCCATTGGCCGAACTCACACCCCATGAACAACAGCTTCTTGCCGGGATGGCCCCACATGAAGCTGAGGTAGGCTCTCAGGTTGGCGAATTTCTGCCAGCGGTCACCGGGCATCTTGTCGATCAGCGAGCGTTTGCCATGAACCACTTCGTCGTGGGAAATCGGCAGGACGAAGCGCTCGGACCAGGCATACACCAGGCCGAAGCTCAGTTCGTTATGGTGATGGGCGCGGTACACCGGGTCTTGCTGGATGTAGTGCAGCGAATCGTGCATCCAGCCCATGTTCCACTTGTAGGCAAAACCCAGGCCACCCTGCTGGGTACTCTGGCTGACCCCCGGCCATGCTGTGGACTCTTCGGCGATGACCAGCGCACCGGGGGTTTCCAGCGCCACCACATCGTTGAGGTGCCGGAGGAAATCGATGGCTTCGAGGTTTTCCCGACCGCCGTGGCGGTTGGGCACCCACTCGCCGGCCTTGCGCGAATAGTCGCGGTACAACATCGAGGCCACGGCATCCACCCGCAGGCCGTCGACGTGGAAATGCTTGAGCCAGTGCAACGCCGAAGCCAGCATGAAGCCGTGCACTTCGGTGCGGCCCAGGTTGTAGATCAGCGTGTCCCAATCCTGGTGGAAACCCTCCAGCGGGTTGCCGTATTCGTACAGCGCGGTGCCGTCGAACTGGGCCAGGCCGTGGGTGTCGGTGGGGAAATGCGCCGGCACCCAGTCGAGGATGACACCGATGTTGGCCTGGTGGCAGGCGTTGACGAACGCGGCGAAATCGTCGGGCGATCCGAAGCGTGCCGTTGGCGCGAATTGCGACAGCGGCTGATAGCCCCAGGAGCCGCCGAACGGGTGCTCCATGATCGGCATCAGCTCGATGTGAGTGAAGCCCAGATCCTTGACATACGGAATCAGCCGCTCGGCCATTTCGTGCCAGTTGTATTGCCGGGCTACCTCGCCCGCCTCGTCGATTTCGCACTGCCAGGAGCCGGCATGCAACTCATAGATCGACAATGGCGCGCCCGGTAGCTGGCGTTCGCGACGACTCTGCATCCACTCGTCGTCCTGCCACTCGATCTTCAAGGGCGAGGCGACTTTCGACGCCGTGTCCGGCGGCATTTGCGTGGCCAGCGCCACCGGGTCGGCCTTGAGGGGCAGGATGCCGTGGGCGCCGAGGATTTCATATTTGTAACCTTCACCGGGGCCAAGCCTCGGAATGAAGATCTCCCACACGCCGGATGGATAACGGATGCGCATCGGATGCCGACGCCCGTCCCAGACGTTGAAGTCCCCCACCACCGAGACGCGTCGTGCATTCGGTGCCCACACGGCGAAGCGCACGCCCTCGACACCGTCGACGGTGGTCAGCTGTGCACCGAGGCAGGCACTGAGGTCGCGGTGATTGCCCTCGGCGAACAGGTAGAGGTCCATCTCCCCCAGCAGTGGGCCGAAGCTGTACGGGTCTTCGGCAACCTGCTCGCCGCCGGCCCAACGGGTGCGCAGCAAGTACGCTTGGGCGCGATCGAAATGGCCGACGAATAATCCCGGGGTTTCGGTGGGTTGCAGTTCCCCCAGTTCTTCGCCGCCCTCCCGGGCCAGCACATGCACGCTCAAGGCGCCCGGCAGGTAGGCGCGGATGAACTGGCCACCGGCGCCGTCGCCATGGGGGCCCAGGATGGAAAACGGATCGTGATGTTCGGCGCGCACCAGCGCGTCGATGTCTTGGGGGGCCGGCAGCAAGGACTCCTTGGCCTGCCCCTGGGGTTCTTTGTTCGAGACGCTCATGATTCTCTCCACTAAATCGGTCCGGCTAAGTCGGAAAAGGGTTGCAGCCCACTCAACAACCCGACCAGACCGTGCAACGGCACGGGCAGCCAGGTGGGGCGATTCTCGGCTTCATAGGCCACTTCATAGGCCGCCTTCTCCAGGCCGAACAACGCCAGCGCGGCGTCTTCGCCTTCAGCATCCTTCCACTCATGGGCAAGACTAGCTGCCGCCAGCCGATATGCCTCGACAAATGCCTGGCGGGCCTCTTTCAAATAACGCTCGGCGACCCGTTGCCGCGCCGCATCGGCATCGGCCGTGCTGTCGACGGTATTCAAGTGGATCGCCATGGCCGCCGCATAATCGAAGGAACGCAACACGCCGCTGACGTCCTTGTACGGGCTGTGCTTGCCCCGTCGTTCATGCAATGGCCGCGCCGGCTCACCTTCGAAGTCGATCAGGTAGGCGTCGCCCTTGATCACCAACACTTGGCCCAGATGCAGGTCGCCATGGACGCGGATACGCAAGCCTCCGACGGCCTTGCCGGCCAACGCCTGGACATGGGCCAGGACGGTTTTCTTGTGCTCCAACAAGCGTGCGACCATGGCCTGGTCCGCGGGGTTCAATTGGCCCTGGCTCTGCTTGAGCAGACGCAAGGCGTTTTCCACCTGGCCGGCCACGTCCTTGCCGATGGCCTGGGCTTCCTTGGCGTTGGTGGCCTGCGGCGCGAAGTCCGGATCGTCGGTGGCCTGGGCCAGTACCTGGTGCATTTCTCCCAGGCGCTGGCCGAGCATGCCGGCGAAATCCTTCAGTTCGCCCAAGGCGTTGTAATGCTGCTCCTGCTCGGACACGGCGTCCGCCAGCTCATCGCGCAAGGCGCGTTCAAGGTTGTTCTGGGTCCATTCCCAGGCGTCGCCCTGATTGCTCAGGTAGCCCTGGGCGATCATCAGCAACGCATCTTCGCCGTCGGCATCGCGGCGAACCACCGAACCCAGCAGCGGTGAAATATTGCTGAAACCCGCGGCGGTCAGGTAGGCACTCATTTCCAGTTCCGGGTGCACGCCCGAGGCCACCTTGCGGATCAGCTTGAGTACCAGACTCGCCCCCACCACCACCGAACTGTTGGACTGTTCAGCGGACAGGTAGCGTACCTCTGGCTCGTCTCCCAGGTTCAACGCAGCCAGGCCTTCGGTCGGTTCGAAGCGCAACTCACCTTCGGCAAGTGGCAGCACCGTGGCGGTCTGCATGCTGTGCAGCACGGCGCGCACGAAGCTTTCCAGGCTGAATGCATCGGTGATCAAGCCCACCTGACGCCCCCGACGTACCCGCGACAAGGCCAGTTGCTGCGGCAATGCCGCACCGACCTGGTCTTCGGCGAGCAAGCCGAACGGCAACTGATAGCGCAGGGTCTGGCCGCCACTGGTGACATCGATTTCACTGAGGAGCACGGGGCGCTGCGGATCGCCGAAGCGCACACCATAGACAATGTCGACCTTCTCGATCGCACTGTCCTTGCCGGCGAACCAGCGCCGGTTCTGCAACCAGTTCGGCAGGATGGTTTGCTCCAGCGTGGTGCGCGACGGCGCTTCGAGCAATTCTTCCAGGCGTTTCTTCAGCACCAGGGTGGTGAAGTCCGGCAGGCTCTGGGCCGGTTCCACGTGCCAGCTCGGCATCTGGTTTTCCGCCGCCAGGACGAACCAATAGAAACCGTACGGCGCCAGGGTCAGCAGGAAGTTCAACTGGCCAATGGGTGGGAACGCGTTGCCACCGAGCATCTCCACCGGAACCATGCCGGCGTAGACCGACAGGTCCAGTTCGGCGGCCTGGGCGCTGCGGGACACGTTGGCCACGCACAGGATGATTTCGTGCTTGCCGTCGGGGCCGGTGTATTCGCGGGTGTAGGCCAGGATCCGGCGGTTGCTGGGCGAGAGCATCTTCAGCGTGCCCCGACCAAAGGCCTTGGACTGCTTGCGCACCGCCAGCATCCGTCGGGTCCAGTTGAGCAGTGAGTGTGGGTCGCCGGCCTGGGTCTCGACGTTCACCGACTGGTAACCGTATTGCGGGTCCATGATCGGCGGCAGCACCAGGCTGGCCGGATCGGCGCGGGAGAAGCCGCCGTTACGGTCGATGGACCATTGCATCGGCGTACGCACGCCATCGCGGTCGCCCAGGTAGATGTTGTCGCCCATGCCGATTTCATCACCGTAGTACAACGTCGGCGTGCCGGGCATCGACAACAACAGGCTGTTGAGCAACTCCACGCGCCGACGGTCGCGCTCCATCAACGGCGCCAGGCGCCGGCGAATCCCCAAGTTGATGCGCGCCCGACGGTCGGCCGCGTAGTAGTTCCACAGGTAGTCGCGCTCCTTGTCGGTGACCATCTCCAGGGTCAACTCATCGTGGTTGCGCAGGAAAATCGCCCACTGGCAATTGGCGGGAATCTCCGGGGTCTGGCGCAGGATGTCGGTGATCGGGAAACGGTCTTCCTGGGCCAGTGCCATGTACATGCGCGGCATCAGCGGGAAGTGGAACGCCATGTGGCATTCGTCACCGTTCATCCCTTGGGCGTCGACATCACCGAAGTACAACTGGGTGTCTTCCGGCCACTGGTTGGCTTCGGCCAGTAGCATGCGGTCAGGATAGTTGGCGTCGATTTCGGCACGGATCAGTTTCAGGACGTCATGGGTCTCGGGCAGGTTTTCGTTGTTGGTGCCGTCACGCTCGATCAGGTACGGGATGGCGTCCAGGCGCAGGCCGTCGATGCCCATGTCCAGCCAGTAGCGCATCACCGACAACACGGCCTTGATGACCTGCGGGTTGTCGAAGTTGAGGTCGGGCTGGTGGGAGTAGAACCGGTGCCAGAAGTACTGGCCCGCCACCGGGTCCCAGGTCCAGTTGGACTTTTCGGTGTCGAGGAAGATGATCCGCGTGCCGTCGTACTTATGGTCGTCATCGGACCAGACATAGAAGTCCCGCGCCTTCGAACCCGGCTTGGCCTTGCGCGCGCGCTGGAACCAGGGGTGCTGGTCCGACGTGTGGTTGATGACCAGCTCGGTGATCACCCGCAGGTTGCGCTTGTGGGCTTCGGCAATGAACCGCCGCGCATCGGCCATGGTGCCGTAGTCGGGGCTGATGCCACGGTATTCGGCGATGTCATAACCGTCGTCGCGCCGGGGGGAAGGATAGAACGGCAGCAGCCAGATGGTGTTGACGCCCAGGTCGGCGATGTAGTCGAGTTTCTCGATCAGGCCGGGGAAATCGCCGATCCCGTCGTTATTGGAGTCGAAATAGGATTTAACGTGGACCTGGTAGATCACCGCATCCTTGTACCAGAGCGGATCCTTGATGAAGGTGGCAGACCGGGGTTTCTTCGCCATTTGCAACTCCTGATAATTCATTAAAGCCGCGGGACACAGGCTTGAAAGGTCTTTTTATGGGGTGAGGTCTTTTTGTAGCGAGGGAGCTTGCTCCCGCTGGGCGCCAAGCGCCCCCCCTGAAATCACGGCCGCTTCGCAGCCGAGCGGGAGCAAGCTCCCTCGCCACAACAGCTCTCACTCAACATTGCACCGCGTTACGCCACGCTGATCCGCCAAATCCCGAACGGCTGGTACGCCGGATCAATGCGCATGAACTGGTACTTGCCGTCCCAGGTCCAGCGATGCCCGTTCATCAGGTCCTCGCCCTGGGTCTGGGCGTCGTCGGGCAGGCCCATCTCCCACAGCGGCAATTCGAAACTGGCTTCCTGTGGGTTGTGCGGATCAAGGCTCACCGCCACCAGGATGAAATTGCTGCCGTCGGCGGTGCGCTTGCCGAAATAGAGAATGTTGTCGTTCCACGCGTTGTAGATTTTCAGGCCCAAGTGGGTATGCAGCGCCGGGTTCTGGCGGCGGATGCGGTTGAGCTGGGCGATCTCGGCAATGATGTTGCCCGGCGCGGTGAAGTCGCGAGGACGGATCTCGTATTTCTCCGAATCGAGGTATTCCTCTTTGCCCGGTACCGGGGCCGACTCGCACAGTTCAAAGCCTGAATACATGCCCCACAGACCCGAGCCCATGGTTGCCAGGGCCGCGCGGATCAAGAAGCCCGGGCGCCCCGACTCATGGAGAAAGGCCGGGTTGATGTCTGGCGTGTTGACGAAAAAATTCGGCCGGTAGCACTCACGCCAAGGCGACTCGTTGAGCTCGCTGAAGTAGGTCGCCAGCTCGGCCTTGGTGTTGCGCCAGGTGAAATAGGTATAGCTCTGGGAATAACCGACCTTGCCCAGTCGCGCCATCATGGCCGGGGTGGTGAACGCTTCTGCCAGGAAGATCACTTCGGGGTATTGGGCGCGGACGTCGGCGATCAGCCATTGCCAGAACGGCAGTGGCTTGGTGTGAGGGTTGTCGACGCGGAATATCTTCACGCCTTCCTCGACCCAGCCCACCACGATGTCCCGCAGTTCCACCCACAGGCTGGGAATCGCATCGGCCGCGTAGAAATCGACGTTGACGATGTCCTGGTATTTCTTCGGCGGGTTTTCCGCGTATTTGATCGTGCCGTCCGGTCGCCAGCTGAACCAGCCCGGGTGCTGCTTGAGCCAGGGGTGGTCCTGGGAACACTGGATCGCGAAGTCGAGGGCAATCTCCAGGCCGTGCTGCGCGGCCGCCGCCACCAGGCGCCGGAAATCCTCGCGGCTGCCCAACTGCGGGTGAATGGCCTCGTGCCCGCCCTCCTCGCTGCCGATGGCATAGGGGCTGCCCGGGTCGTCGGGACCGGCGGTGAGGGAATTGTTCGGGCCTTTGCGGAAACTGCGACCGATGGGGTGGATCGGCGGGAAGTACAGCACGTCGAACCCCATGTCCTGGATCACCGCCAGGCGCGAATGCACGTCATTGAACGTGCCATGGCGTTGGGGATCGTCGGTGATCGAGCGGGGAAACAGCTCATACCAACTGGCAAACTCGGACAGCTTGCGCTCCACATCCAACGGGTATTCGGGGCTGATGCTCAAGTAAGGTCGATGATCGGCCAGGGACATCAGGTCGGCACTGCGCGGTGCCAGGAACAGCGCCACCTGCTCCGTCGGCAACAGGCCGGAAAGCTCGTGGTGCAAGGCCGCCAGTTGCTCGCTCAGTTCCCCTGTGCTGCGCTCGACGGCCATTTGCACTTGGTTGCGTCCTTCCTGCAACTCCAGGCTGATCGGCACTCCGGCACCGAATTTCTTCTCCAGTTCGTAGCGAAAACTGGCGAACTGATCGATCCAGGCCTCGATGCAGAAGACATAGCGACCTTGCTCCGGCACGTTGAACTGGCCGCGCCAGCCGTTGTTGCCCAGGTCGCGCATGACCTCGCTGTTCCACACTTCATCCTGCAGCGAACGCCAGCGAATGCGCACCGCCAGCTTGTCGTGACCGTCGGCGAACACTTTACTGGTCACCGTCACGTCCTGCCCGGCCACGGCCTTGGCGGCAAATTGCCCGCCGTCGATCACCGGCATGGTGTTTTCAATCGCGATACGCGGTAACAACAAGGCTTGAGACAACGGCAAATGCGGGTTGTAGACCAGGTCAGACGGGTGTTCAGCAGTCATCGAGCATCGCTCCTTTTACGCCCCATGGACGCGCTTGTGGCGGTAAAGGCCCAACGGGTCCCTGAAAAAAACTCACTTAAACTCCGAACCGGGACGACGGCTAAAAGTTCAGCGGGATTTGCCCTCGATGTATCCGGGATCAAACCCGGTACAGGATGGTCAACAACCATAAGCACGACTCAAGCCATGTGCATTACGGAGATCCGTCCCGATGAATATTCCCATCCCGGCCGAAACACCCGATCCGAACATCGACGACCCCACCTTGCCCCCACCCGGTCCTGATCCGGAACCGATTCCGGAGCAAGACCCACCGCTGACCCCACAACCGCCCAAGGGTGACCCGCCCAGCGAAGCGCCGCCGGAGCGGGTTTGATTCAACGACTCCCTGTGGGAGCGAGCTCGCGATAGCGGAGTGTCAATCAGCATAGTGGCTGGCTGATCCTCCGCCATCATCGGAACGCCGCTCGGAGCGAGCGTGCTCCCACAGGTCTTATGTTCAGGCTGATGGCTTGTCGCCCTTCTCCAGCGCCCGAACAATGACCGGCATTACACTGAAGATCACCAGGGCCAACACTGTACTGAGTAACGCAGTCGCTTCCCGGCCCAGCCCGGCGGCGACGCCAATGGCCGCGGTCATCCACAGGCCGGCGGCGGTGGTCAGGCCTTTGACATGAGCTTCATCGCCGTCGTGGTTTTTCAGGATGGTGCCAGCACCCAGAAAACCGATGCCGGCGACCACCCCTTGTATCACCCGGCTCATGGCGTCGGCCTGGGACCCGGACATCTGTGGCACCAATACGAACAACGCCGCCCCCAGGGCCACGAGCATGTGGGTTCGCACGCCGGCAGCCTTGCCCTTGTGTTCACGCTCGAAACCCAGGATGCCCCCCAACAGCGCAGCCATGACCAGCCGCACCGTAACCCGGGTCATCTGCTGGGCATCGGTGATGTCGGCGAATTCCGCCTGCAGGGTTATCCAGACTTCATGCCACCAGGCTTCCATGGAGCATCCTCTTTCTCATTGGATAAACGATGGACCGCAAGCGAAGCCAGAGGTGCACCCGACCGCTGATCAGCCACAACGAACCCTGGCTTGGCCGCGCGACCTAACGTTCATGACCCCTGAAGGAGGAACACCATGACTGTCCGTATCGATGAGAACCAGACCTGCCATTTCGAAACCCCCGACGGCACCGAACAGCGCCCCGCCAGCGAGCTGACCATCATCACCGACCCGGACAAGGCCATGTCAGTCGTGGAGCTCAATGGCGACCGGTTCTATATCACCGAGGCCGAGGCCGATGCACTGACCGTGGCCGGCGCAGTCGACGGGCGCAAGCACCTGAAGGCCAGCGACAGCGGCTCGGCGATCTGACGCCACCCACCCACTGCGACCTGTACGAACTGCGTAGGAGCTGTCGAGCGAAGCGAGGCTGCGATCTTTCCTCATTGAGTCCAAAGCGAAAGATCAAGATCAAAAGATCGCAGGCTTCGCCAGCTCCTACAGAGCCCAACGGGAGCAAGGTGTTGTTCGCTCGCCCCTCGATGCATCAAAGTGTCGCAGCGCCTGGGCTTCGCGGCATCTGATCCGGTTTTTATCGAAACACCTGAGTCTGTTATGCAAACAGTTCCATGGTCATAGTGCGCCGGCCAGATAGAGGCTGATGAGCGACCGACCATGAGCGATAGAATCCCCGTCCAGTTGATACAGACGTTCGAACCTGCGCCAACGAAGATCAAGGCCAGGACCACCGACAACCTGATCCACACCCGCAGCTTCACCGGCTTGTTCCGCACCTTGCGCATCAGCGGTGCGGGGGTTCTGTTCCTGCTGTTCTTTGGCACGGTGTGGTTGAACTGGGGTGGCCGCCAGGCGGTGCTCTGGGATCTTTCCGAAAGCAAATTCCATATTTTTGGCGCGACCTTCTGGCCCCAGGATTTCATCCTGCTGTCGGCCCTGTTGATCATCGCCGCCTTCGGCCTGTTTGCGATCACCGTGTTTGCCGGTCGCGTGTGGTGTGGCTACACCTGCCCGCAGAGCTCCTGGACATGGCTGTTCATGTGGTGCGAGAAAATCACCGAAGGCGAACGCAACCAGCGGATCAAGCTGCAAGCGGCCCCCTGGGGCCTGAACAAACTGTTGCGCCGCAGCGCCAAGCACACCTTGTGGCTGGCCATCAGCCTGCTCACCGGCCTGACGTTCGTGGGCTACTTCACGCCGATCCGCCCCTTGGCCGAAGAACTGCTGACCCTGCAGATCGGCGGCGTCAGCCTGTTCTGGGTACTGTTTTTCACCGCTGCCACCTACCTCAACGCCGGCTGGCTGCGGGAAGCGGTGTGCATGCACATGTGCCCCTATGCACGCTTTCAGAGCGTGATGTTCGACAAGGACACGTTGACCATCTCCTACGACACGGCCCGTGGCGAAATCCGCGGCCCGCGTAAACGCGAGGTGAAGCCGGCCAATATTGGCCTGGGGGACTGCATCGACTGCCAGATGTGCGTGCAGGTCTGCCCCACCGGCATCGACATCCGCGACGGCTTGCAGATGGAATGCATCGGCTGCGCGGCGTGCATCGACGCCTGCGACTCGATCATGGACAAGATGGGCTACGCCCGCGGGTTGATCAAATACACCTCGGAACATCAATTGCAGGGGGGCAAGACTCACCTGCTCAGACCTCGGCTGATCGGCTATACCGCCGTGCTCCTGGTGATGATCGGCGCGCTGACCCTGGCCCTGGTGCAACGGCCCATGGTGTCGCTGGATGTCAGCAAGGACCGCGGCCTGTTCCGCGAAAACAGCGCAGGCCAGATCGAGAACATCTACAGCCTGAAAATCATCAACAAGACCCAGCAACACCAGGACTATCACCTGTCCCTGGTAGATGGCGACGGCTTCGTCCTCCAGGGCAAGACCCAACTGAGCCTGGCGCCCGGGGAAATCGTCGACGTGCCGGTGTCGGTGGCGATGCTCAGCGAGCGGCCTCGCAGCGGCTCCCAGGAAATGACCTTCAAGGTGGCCGACAGCGATGAACCCGACATCTACAGCCTGGCCAAGAGCCGTTTTGTCGCGCCGATGAATCGTTGAAGCTTTAAGATGCCGGGCGCCCTGTGGGAGCGAGCTTGTGGGAGCGAAGCTTGCTCGCGAAGAACGATGACGCGACCTTACTGTTGATCCGTGTCGCCTGCGTCGCGAGCAAGCTTTGCTCCCACGGGCTCCCTCACAGTTTAAAAAGCGCAAACCATGTGTCACTCAAGACTGGGCCCGCCATGAAACGCTATGAAAAATTCGCCGACGACATCGCTGAACTGATCCGCTCCGGCATGCTGGGGCCCGGCCAGCGCGTGCCCTCGGTGCGTTATGCCAGCCAGACCTACGGCGTCAGCCCGTCCACCGTGTTCCAGGCCTATTACCTGCTGGAGCGACGCGGCCTGATCCGCGCCCGGCCGCGCTCGGGCTATTTCGTCAACACCCATGCGCCGAGCCCGTTTTCCGAACCGGCCATCAGCACCCAGGTGCACGAGTCCACCGAAGTGGACGTCAGCGAACTGGTGTTTTCGGTGCTGGACTCGATCAAGGACCCGGCCACCGTACCGTTCGGCTCGGCGTTCCCCAGCCCGCTGCTGTTTCCGTTGCAGCGCTTGTCGCGCTCGCTGTCCAGCGCCACACGGGACATGGACCCTCGGGTCGTCGTCACCGACATGTCGCCGGGCAACCCGCACCTGCGCCGGCAAATTGCCCTGCGCTACATGGTGGGCGGGTTGATGCTGCCCATGGAGGAACTGCTGGTCACCAACGGCGCCCTCGAAGCCTTGAACCTGTGCCTGCAAGCCGTGACCGAGCCCGGCGACCTGGTGGCGATCGAGGCACCGGCGTTCTACGCCTGCCTGCAAGTGCTGGAACGACTCAAGCTCAAGGCCGTGGAAATCCCCGTCCACCCCCGCGAAGGTATCGACCTGGAGGTATTGGCGCAGACCCTGGAGCGCCATCCGATCAAGGCCTGCTGGTGCATGACCAGTTTCCAGAACCCCATGGGGGCGACCATGCCCGAGGAAAGGAAGCAGGCACTGGTGGAGTTGTTGCGCCGCCACCAGGTGCCGTTGATCGAAGACGACGTGTACGCCGAGCTCTATTACGGCCAACAGGCCCCCAAGCCCGCCAAGGCGTTCGACACCGAAGGATTGGTGATGCATTGCGGTTCGTTCGCCAAGAGCCTGGCGCCGGGCTATCGCATCGGCTGGGTCGCCGCCGGGCGCTATGCGCAGAAGATCGAACGGCTCAAGCTCATGACCTCGCTATGCGCCTCGATGCCGGCCCAGGCCGCCATTGCCGACTACCTGCAACACGGCGGCTACGACCGCCACCTGCGCAAACTGCGCTACGCCCTGGAAGAACAGCAAAGCGCGATGCTGAGCGCCATCGCCCGTTACTTCCCGGCCCAGACCCGGGTCAGTCAGCCAGCGGGCGGTTACTTCCTGTGGCTGGAGCTGCCGGAGCAGATGGACTCGCTGAAACTGTTCCAGATGGCCCTGGCCCAGGGCATCAGCATCGCGCCAGGACCGATCTTCTCAGCGACCCGTCGCTTTCGAAATTGCATCCGCTTGAACTATGGCAGCCCGTGGACGGATGTATCGGAAAAGGCCATGGAGACGCTGGGACGGATCATTCGCTCACTGATAACCAGCCAAGACAATTGAGAAAGACCTGTCAGCTCTGACAGTAGTAGGCTTGTCAGGAAAGACTTAGCGTAGAGATCGCCAACCGAATGAGGGCCACGGGTTGGCAACAATCTACCCTAAGGAGAAGATCATGAAATATTTTCACGATTTCGAGGGCGGTCCAGACGGCTGGAGATTTACCCAAAGTGAAGGAGAAATAGTAAGGGAACCGCGCGGCAATCATTACATCACAGGTAACGAGTATGTGACTGATTACAGCTTGGCCAAGATATTCAAATTGCCATTCGCGGACAATCTTCCAGTCATCGTAAAGTTCGACATCAAAGTCCCCGATGGGGTGACGCTGAAAGAGTTGGCTTGTACAGTCAATAATAATGTTCAGCTACTGGACGTCCCCGCAGGCGATGACCAATGGCATTCTTGCAAGGTGACATTTCCCCCTCCTCCACCTCAAACGTCCGGATTTCCTACCGTTCGTATTACAGCATTCCGAGAAGTTGAAAAGCCTCCACACGGCGTAGGGTTCGATAACATCTACGTCATCCAGGAATAACCCCTGTCCGGCCATTTCAATGCAGGCGTTCTGCATACCGATAACATCCAAGGCAACCCCGCTCCCATAGGCGGTCTGTATTCAAATGTGGGAGCGAGCTTGCTCGCGATGGGGCCAGACCAGACAACCCAGGGCTCAGCGCCCGCCCCCCAGGTCCACAAACGTCCCGGTCGCATACGAAGCCTTGTCCGACAGCAGCCAGATAATCGCCTCGGCGACTTCATCCGGACGCCCGCCCCGGGCCATGGGAATCGCCGATTCCAGTTTGCTGACCCGATCCGGGTCGCCGCTCAGGGCATGGAAGTCGGTGTAGATGTAACCCGGGCGAACCGCGTTGACGCGAATGCCTTCGCCGGCGACTTCCTTGGACAGGCCGACGGTGAACGTGTCCAGGGCGCCCTTGGAGGCCGCGTAGTCGATGTACTCGTTGGGGGAGCCCAGGCGAGCGGCCACGGACGAAACGTTGACGATGCTGCCGCCCTGCCCGCCATGCCGGGGCGACATGCGCAGCACCGCGTGCTTGGCGCAGAGAATCGGACCCAGCACGTTAGTCTTCATAATCTTGAGAATGCGGAATTCGGACATTTCATCGAGCCGGGCTTTCTGGGCAACCGTCCCGGCATTATTCACCAACGCCGTGACACGCCCCAGCTCGGCATCCACCCGGTTGAACAGGCCGATCACTTCGTCCTCGATGCTCACGTCGGCGCGCACGGCAATCGCCTGCGCGCCCTTGGCCCGGACCTGTTCGAGCACCTCCTGCGCGGCGCTTTCATCGGACTGGTAGTTGATGCAGATCCGATAGCCCAACTCGGCAGCCAACAGCGCCGTGGCCGCCCCGATTCCGCGGCCGCCACCGGTGATGACGATGACTTTATCCACGCTTGCTTCTCCCATTCCACGGATAGACGTCCGGCCCAAGGATAGCGTTCACGTCACGCTTTGCACAAACCGCTGCGCTTACCGGGCCAAGGCGCGCAGATCCAGGCGTCCGTCCAACAACGGCGGGCACCAGTAGTAGCCGCCGGTGATCGGTCGACTCATGCGGTACAGGCCGTCGGTGATGCCGTCTTCCAGGCCGCTCATGCGCCGCAATTGGGCCTCGAAGGCATCGAGGGAGAAACCGAACGCCAGGAACATCAGCCCTGCACGGTCGCCTTCGATCCAGGGCATGGACCGACGGACCACGAATGCCTCCGGGGCAAAGCTTTCCTGGGCGGTGCGCTTGACGTGGGCCGATTCCGGCGCGTCGTCGATTTCTTCGTTGTCGCTCAGGCGCCGGCCCATGATGTTGTCGCGCTCATGGGGCTGCATCGCCGCGAAACCGTCCAGGTCGTGTTGCCATTGCTGGATCGCGGCGAAACTGCCACCGCGCACCCCGTCGGCGCCCTGGGCCAGGGCGGCGGCGATGGCCGCTTCGTCGTGGGGGTTCTCGGTGCCATCTTCATAACCGGTCAGGTCATGGCCGGTCATGTGGCGGAAAGTCTCGTTCATCTGCACCAGGCGCAGCGCCGGGGCCAGTGCCGCTTCGATGGCGCGGCTGCGGTGCATCAGCTCGCCGCGGTCTTCACCGTGCAGCCAGCACCACAGGGCATGTTGGGTCGAGGGATTGTCTACGCCTACGCCGGCCAACGCCGGAAAAGCCCGCAGGCCAGCGACCTGGGCGCCCAGCGCGTGGACCAGCGATTCGCCAAAGCCGATCACGGCCCGGCCATCGAGCAACAACAGGAGTTTGTCTAGCGCAGCCGGCAATGCCTCGACCGATTCCAGGGCAAAAAACAAATGACGGGCCTGAGGCGGAACAGGGGTGGCGAGAATGCCGGGCTGGTAGTAACTCATGTGAACTCCTTTAGAAAGAGCCGCGAGTTTACCCGGCGGCTGCCGCTTTGTGTGGTTTGGCTTGAGGTCCGGTCGCGTCGGGCAACCCGAGCGTTTTGTGGGAAGGTTCCCGTGACCCCGTCAGACGACTCAGAAACATCCCCCCGGACCGATAGACTCGGATTGCCGGGCCGCCAAAAACGCCCTAGATTGAGCCCCCTCCAGGAAGGCCAACGAGAACGCTGCACCATGCCAATTGCCAGATCGATACTCGCCGGGATTTTTTTCCTGGTCTGCGGGACGTCCGTAAGCTTTGCCCAGGAGCGCATTGAAGACACGGTCAATGCCGTCATCCAGCCCTTGATGAAACAACAGGACATCGCCGGCATGGCCGTGGCGATCACGTATAACGGTCAACGCCATTATTTCAACTACGGCGTGGCCTCCAAGGACACGAAAAAGCCGGTCACCGACCAGACCCTTTTCGAAATCGGCTCGGTCAGCAAGACCTTCACCGCCACCCTCGGCGCCTATGCCCAGGCCCAGGGCAAACTGTCCCTGGCGGATCCGGCCAGTCGCTTTGCGCCCGAACTGCGCGGCAGCGCCATGGAGGGCACCCGCCTGCTCGACCTTGCCACCTACACCGCCGGCGGCCTGCCCTTGCAGTTTCCCGACGAGGCGGATCATCCGGACCGGATGTTCAGTTACTACAAGAACTGGAAACCGCTCTACCCGGCCGGCACCCAGCGGCTCTATTCAAACCCGAGCATTGGCCTGTTCGGCTACCTGGCGGCCCGCAGCCTGGGACAGCCATTTGACGAGGTGATGGAGCGCACGCTGATGCCAGGGCTGGGCCTCAAGCACAGCTATGTGCGGGTGCCGCAGGATCAGATGGGGCGATACGCCCAAGGCTATGCAAAGGACGGCAAGCCCGTGCGAGTCGGCACCGGCGCACTGGATTCCGAAGCCTACGGGGTCAAGACCAGTTCAACGGACCTGATTCGTTTCGTCGAGGCCAACCTGCGACCTGAAAAACTGGACGCGGACCTGAAGCAAGCCATCGCCACGACGCATACGGGTTTCTACAAGGTTGGCGGAATGAATCAGGGGCTCGGCTGGGAGTTCTACCCCGCCCCGTTCACCTTGGACGACCTGCTCGCTGGCAACACACCGCAGATGGCCCTGGCCCCACAAAAAGTCGAATCTCTCGACCCGCCCCGCCCGGCGCCGGACGGCGCCTGGATCAACAAG
The DNA here is from genome assembly GCF_017351395.1 of Pseudomonas sp. FW305-28. Taxonomy (NCBI): domain Bacteria; kingdom Pseudomonadati; phylum Pseudomonadota; class Gammaproteobacteria; order Pseudomonadales; family Pseudomonadaceae; genus Pseudomonas; species Pseudomonas sp. FW305-28. The sequence goes on along the minus strand of NZ_JACNDD010000118.1, from coordinate 217 downwards.
ACCGGCTCCACCAACGGTTTCGGCGCGTACGCAGCGTTCGTGCCCGGGAAGGACATGGGGATCGTCCTGCTTGCCAACAGGAACTACCCGATCGAGGAACGGGTGAAGGCGGCGCACCGGATCCTGATGGCGCTGGATGGCCAATAAAACGGCCATGAGTCCTAATGCCAGTCAGTCAGAGCCCTGATGCCAGTCAGTCAACCTGTGGGAGCAAAGC
>NZ_JACNDD010000117.1:0-20312 GCF_017351395.1 Pseudomonas sp. FW305-28 | reverse complement strand
TGTGATGGGTCCAGGGAAATTGATCGAACAACGCGCAACGCGTGATGCGGTGGGTGTCGTTCAGTTGCGCGATGTTCGCGGCGAGGGTGTCTGGGTTGCAGGAGATGTACAGGATGTTGTCGAAGCGCCGGGTCAGCTCGCAGGTATCCGGGTCCATGCCGGCGCGAGGCGGGTCGACGAAGACGCTGCCGAATTCGTAGCTTTTCAGGTCGATGCCCTGCAGGCGGCGGAACGGCCGGACTTCGTTCAGGGCTTCGGTCAGCTCTTCGGCTGACAGGCGCACCAGCGTGACGTTATCCACAGCGTTTTCGCTGAGATTGCTCAGCGCGGCGTTCACCGAGGTCTTGCTGATCTCGGTGGCCAGGACTTTGCGCACGCGGGTGGCCAGGGGCAGGGTGAAGTTGCCGTTGCCGCAGTACAACTCCAGCAGATCGTCGTTGCGCTCGCCCAATGCCTCGTAGGCCCAGTTGAGCATCTTCTGGTTCACCGTGCCGTTGGGCTGGGTGAAGGCGCCTTCGGGCTGGCGATAGCTGAAAGTGCGGCCGCCCACTTCGAGTTGCTCCACCACATAGTCATGGCCGATCACTTCCCGCTTGCCCTTGGAGCGGCCAATGATGCTCACGCCCAGGTCGGTTGCCAGTTTCGAGGCCGCAGCGTGCCAGTGTTCGTCCAGCGGGCGGTGATAACACAGGGTGATCATCGCGTCGCCCGCCAGGGTGGTCAGGAACTCCACCTGGAACAGTTTATGGCTCAGGGGCGCGCTGGCTTGCCAGGCGGCCTTGAGTTGCGGCATCAATTGGTTGATGCGCAGGCTGGCGATGGGAAATTCCTCGATGAGGATCGGCGTGCGCTTGTCGTCCTGGGAGAACATCGCGTAATGCCGTTCGCCGGCCTCGCGCCACAGGCGGAACTCGGCCCGCAGGCGAAAGTTTTTCAGGGGCGAATCGAACACCGCAGGTTCCGGTGCATCGAATGGGGCCAACAGGTCACGCAAGCGGGTGACCTTGTCCTGCAACTGAGCGGCGTAGGCCTGGGAATCAAAAGTCATGCGTTGAACCAACCCAACTTGATCACGAACAGGATCGACAGAATGACCAGCGCTGGGTTCAGCTCGCGGCCACGGCCAGACACCAGTTTGATGGCGGTCCAGGCGATGAAACCGAAGGCGATGCCGTTGGCGATGGAGTAGGTGAATGGCATCGCCAGGGCGGTGATCACCACCGGGGCGGCGACGGTGATGTCGTCCCAGTCGATTTCCGCCAGGCCCGAGGTCATCAGCACGGCGACGAACAGCAAGGCCGGCGCAGTGGCGAAAGGCGGGACGCTGGCGGCCAGTGGCGAGAAGAACAGCGCCAGCAGGAACAGGATCGCCACCACGATGGCGGTCAGGCCGGTGCGCCCGCCGGCGCTGACGCCCGCTGCCGATTCGATGTAACTGGTGGTGGTGGAGGTGCCCAACAGCGACCCGGCCATGGCGGCGGTGCTGTCGGCGATCAGCGCACGGCCCATCTTCGGCATGTGGCCGTCCTTGCCCATCAGCCCGGCGCGCTTGGCGACGCCGATCAGGGTGCCGGAGTTGTCGAACAGGTCGACGAACAGGAAGGCGAAGATCACGCTCACCAGGCCGATGTCCAAGGCGCCCTTGATGTCCAGTTGCAGGAAGGTCGGGGCCAGGGACGGCGGCGCGGAGATGACGCCGCTGAACGGGGTGAAACCCATCAGGATCGAGACAAGGGTGACCGCCAGGATGCCGATCAGCACCGCGCCGCGCACTTTCAGCGCTTCGAGGGCAACGATCAGGACGAAACCGAGGGTCGCGAGGATCGGTGCCGGTTGCTTCAAGTCGCCGAGGCCGACCATGGTCGCCGGGTTTTTCACCACGATGCCGGCATTGTTCAAGGCGATCAGCGCCAGGAACAGGCCGATGCCCGCGGCGATGGCCGAGCGCAGCGGCAGCGGGATGCTGTTGATGATCCACTCGCGGATGCGAAAGATCGACAGCAGGAAGAACAGCACGGCGGAGATGAACACCGCGCCCAGCGCCACTTGCCAGGTATGGCCCATGTGCAGGACCACGGTGTAGGTGAAGAAGGCGTTCAGGCCCATGCCCGGTGCGAGGGCGATCGGGTAGTTGGCGATCAGGCCCATGACCGTGGAGCCAATGGCCGCCGCCAGGCAGGTGGCGACGAACACCGCGCCTTTGTCCATGCCGGTTTCGCCAAGGATGCTCGGGTTGACGAACAGAATGTAGGCCATGGCCAGGAAGGTCGTGACGCCCGCCAGGATCTCGGTCCGCACGTTGGTGTTGTGTGCCTTGAGTTGAAACAGCCTTTCCAGCATGTCTGCTCCCCGTGGCGCGCCCGGCGCCGTGAATGTATCGACCTCAACAGCAAAGCACAGGTCGCCAGCGGCGCCCGGGAATTTTCTGCGGGTCGGAAAAAGCCGCGCATCATACCAGCAGCGTAGCGTTGTGGCTGCGATCGTCGTCGATGTTTTGCCAACGCGCCAAGTGGGCCATACTGCGCGCGGTTCCGGGAGGTCTCTATGCTTCAGATGAATAAAAAGCTGCTAGCGGTCGTGGGTTGCGCGCTGGGCCTGTGGTTGCCCGGCCAGGCCGCCCATGCCGCGTCGGCGCCGCCCTTGAGTGAGGTCAAGGTGCTCAAGGTCGAGTCGCCGGCCTGCGGCTTCGAGGACATCGTCCCGGGGCAGGCGCAGACGCGTTGCGATCACGGCCCGACGATCAAGGTCTATGTGCTGGAGGTCGGCTATGGCCGTCAACCCCATGTCACCCTGGACGGCTTTGAAGTCGACGGCACCCGCTCGCCAGTGTGCGCGTACAGCAATGGCAATCTCAATGACTGCTCCGTGCGGACCAAGGTCGTCGGCTATTTGTACATCTTCGACCTGAAAGGCAAACAAGAGGGCACCTTCAGCTTCAGCAACCAGTCGATCAACGCACCGGGCAACCGGATGTCGACCCAGCTGTACATCAAATAATCGCTGGCCCCTGTAGGCACTGTGTAGGAGCTGCCGAGCGCAGCGAGGCTGCGATCTTTCCCCCCGACGCTTGAATCCCAAGCGCATATCAAAAGATCGCAGCCTTCGGCAGCTCCTACACTACAAGCATCACCCAGCGGAGAGTGCCCATGATGCCTGGAACCAAGATCCCCCGAGCCCTGATAGCCGTCGCCGAGGGTGTCGACGACTTGCAGACGGTCACCTTGATCGACGTGCTGCGTCGAGCGCAGATCGAAACCGTGGTGGCGAGCATCGAAGGGCGGCGCATGCTCACCTGCGCCCGCGGCACGCGCCTGACGGCCGATGGCATGCTGGTGGACGTGCTCGCGCAGGATTTCGACCTGGTCGTCCTGCCAGGCGGCATCATCGGCGCCCAGCACTTGGCGGCTCATCAGCCGCTGCAACAACGGCTCAAGGACCAGGCCGCCACCGGACGTTTCTTCGCCGCCATCGCCGAAGCCCCGGCCCTGGCGCTACAGGCCTCCGGCGTCCTGCGCCAGCGCCGCATGACCTGCCTGCCCGCAGTGAGCCAGCAGTTGTCCGGTTGCAGCTTCGTCGATCAGCCTGTGGTGGTGGACGGCAACTGCATCACCGCCCAAGGCTCGGCCGCTGCCCTGGCGTTTGCCTTGACGCTGGTGGAGCAACTCTGTGGCAAGGGCGTGAGGGGCGTGGTGGCGGCAGAATTGCTGGCCTGACACGCTTGATCCACATCGGCCTGTGGCGAGGGAGCTTGCTCCCGCTCGGCTGCGAAGCAGACGCTGGCATTCTTTCATCGCGCATTTGCCTTGAACGCTCACCCCCACCCTGAAGTCGTACCCCTTATGACGGCGGTTCTCCAAAACGCCGCGAGTACGACCAACCGTGAGGTGTTCCATGAGCGCGACCCTGTCCGAAGCGACGCAGGCGTCCTTCGTCCGTCATCCGATCCGTCTGACCCTCAATGGCCAGGTGCGAGAGTTGCAAGTGCTGGCCTGGACCACGTTACTGGACCTGCTGCGCGAGCAACTGGATCTGGTGGGCAGCAAGAAAGGCTGCGACCACGGCCAGTGCGGTGCCTGCACGGTGCTGCGCGATGGCAAGCGGATCAATGCGTGTCTTACGCTGGCCGTCATGTGTGATGGCGCCGAACTGATCACTGTCGAAGGCCTGGCCAGCGACGACCAGTTGCATCCCATGCAGCAGGCTTTCATCAAGCACGACGCGTTCCAGTGCGGTTATTGCACGCCGGGGCAGATCTGCTCGGCGGTGGGCTTGGCCAATGAGGGTCGAGCGAAGACCCGTGGGCAGATCAGCGAGTTGATGAGCGGCAACCTGTGCCGCTGCGGCGCCTACACCAACATTCGCGATGCCATCGAAGAGGCTCTGCCACTTTGCCAGCAGGGAGGTGATCAATGAATCCCTTCCAATACAGCAAGCCCGACACCGTGCAGGCCGCCGTCGATCTGTCGAGCCCGGTTTCCCGCTTCATCGCCGGCGGCACCAACCTGCTGGACCTGATGAAGGAAAACATCACCCGTCCCGAGCACCTGATCGACATCACCGGGTTGCCCCTGGCGGACCTCAGTGAAACCCCTTCCGGCGGGGTGATGATCGGGGCCTTGGTGAGCAATGCCGACCTGGCCTGGCACCCGTGGATCGAGCGCCGTTATCCGCTGCTGGCCCAGGCCATCCTGGCCGGCGCCTCGCCGCAACTGCGCAACATGGCCAGCACCGGCGGCAACCTGCTGCAACGCACCCGTTGCTACTACTTCTATGACGCGAGCGTACCGTGCAACAAACGCCGACCCGGCAGCGGTTGCCCGGCCCGGAACGGTTTGAACCGGATCCACGCGATTTTCGGTGCCAGCGATCAATGCGTGGCCACCCATCCCTCTGATATGTGCGTGGCCTTGGCGGCCCTGGAGGCGGTGGTCCATGTCCTGGGCCGGGGCGGGGCGCGGACCATCGAGTTCGCCGACTTCCATCGCCTGCCCGGCGATGCTCCGGAGCGGGATAACCAACTGGCCGACGATGAGCTGATCACCGCTATCGAATTGCCTGCAGCCGGTTTTGCCGACCATAGCCACTACCTGAAGATCCGTGATCGCGCCTCCTACGCCTTCGCGCTGGTTTCAGTGGCCGCGGCGCTGGAGCTGGACGGGCCGGTGATTCGCCAGGCGCGCCTGGCCCTGGGGGGCGTCGCGCACAAACCCTGGCGCGACCGTGCCGTGGAGAGCTGGCTGACCGGGCAGACCGTCAGCCGCGAAACCTTCACCGCCGCTGCCGACGCGCTGCTGCAAAATGCCGAGCCGCTGGAGCACAACGGCTTCAAAGTCAGACTGGCGCGCCGGGCGATTGTCCGTGCCTTGAGTGACGCCGCATTGGGTTGCGCACCCCAGGGAGGACACGCCTGATGAACGCTCCGAGCAAATCCATAGGGCAACCCCTCGACCGGGTCGACGGCCTGCTCAAGGTGACGGGCCAGGCCCGTTACGCCGCTGAATACCCCGAGGACGGCTTGCTGCACGGCAGCGTCGTCTCCGGTACGGTCGCCCGTGGTCGCGTAGTGCGCATCGATGCGTCCCGAGCCCTGGCACTGCCCGGCGTGGTCGCGGTCATCGACCACACCAACCGGCCAAGGATTGCCAGCTACGACGAGCCCTACCAGGATGCCGATGCGGCGGACGGCTCGCCGTTCCGGCCGTTGTACAACGACCAGGTGCTCTACAGCGGCCAGCCGCTGGCCCTGGTGGTGGCGGAAAACCTTGAGCTGGCCCGGTATGCCGGTTCGCTGGTGGAAATCGAATACGACGCCGAGGCGCATCAGACCGATCTGATCACCTTGCAATATGACGCCCATCCGGCACCGGCCGAACTGCCCAAGCCCCGTGGGAATTTTCAGGGCGAATACGCCAGCTCCGCGCTCAGCGTGGATGTGTCCTACAGCACGCCGGTCGAACACCACAACCCGATGGAGCCACACGCCTCCACCGTGTTGTATCAGCCTGATGGCACCCTGCACATCCACGACAAGACCCAAGGCACGCAGAACTGCCAAGCCTATGTGCAAAAGGTCTTCGGTCTCGAGAAAGAACAGGTGCGGGTGTTTGCCGCGTTTGTCGGCGGCGCCTTCGGTTCCGGGCTGCGCCCGCAGTATCAATTGCCGTTGGCCGTGATGGCGGCACTGGCCCTCAAACGCTCGGTGCGGGTCAGCCTGACGCGCCAGCAGATGTTCACCTTTGGCTATCGGCCGCGAACCCTCCAGCGCGTGCAACTGGGGGCGGCGGCCAACGGTCGCTTGCTGGCTGTGGCACACACCGCGATCGGCCAGACCTCGCGCTTCGAGGACTTCACCGAACACGTGGTGGAGTGGAGCGGCATGCTTTATCACTGCGACAACGTGGCGTTGACCTATAAGTTGGTGCCGCTGGACGTCTACACGCCCTTGGACATGCGCGCGCCCGGTGCCGCCCTCGGGCTGATTGGCCTGGAATGCGCCATGGATGAACTGGCCTGTGCCCTGGCGATCGATCCGATCCAGCTGCGCTTGATCAACTACGCCGAACGCAACGAGAACGAGGGCAAGCCGTATTCCAGCAAGGAACTGCGTGAGTGTTATGCCCAAGGCGCCCGTCGTTTCGGCTGGGACAAGCGCAACCCGGAACCACGCAGCATGCGTGAAGGCCGGCAACTGGTCGGCTGGGGCATGGCCGGTGGCGTTTGGGAAGCCATGCAGCAGAAGGCCAGTGCCCAAGCCTCTCTGGATACGCATGGCAAGCTGACTGTCAGCAGCGCCACCACGGACATCGGCACCGGGACCTACACGGTCATGACCCAGATCGCCGCCGAGGCGTCAGGCGTTTCCCTTGAGGACGTCACGTTTGTCCTGGGGGATTCGTCGCTGCCCACTGCGCCGCTGCAGGGCGGTTCGTTCACCGTCTCGTCGGTGGGTAGCGCCGTGCAGCAGGCCTGTGAAGCGCTGAAGGAAAAACTCCTGGCCGTGGCTCGCCAGGCCTGCCCGGCCTTCAGTGGCGCCACCCTTGAACAAGTCACCTTCGTGGATGGCCAACTGCGGCTGGGCGAGGCGAGTGTCGCATTAGCGGAGCTGGCGCAAAAAAGTGGCGAGACACCGTTGCAGGCCCAGGTCACCGCCGAGCCGGATGCAAAACGCCAGGCCTACGCCACGGCCACTCACTCGGCGGTGTTTGTCGAAGTGTGGGTGGATGAGGACTTGGGAACGGTGAGGGTCAACCGAGTGGTCAGCGCCATCGCCGCCGGCCGGGTCGTCAACCCGAAAACCGCCCGTAGCCAGATTCTCGGTGGCGTGGTGTGGGGCGTCGGCATGGCCCTGCACGAAGAAACCCTGACCGATCACACCCTGGGGCGTCACATGAACCACAACCTGGCCGAGTATCACCTGCCGGTTAACGCCGACATCGGCGACATTGAGGTGATTTTCGTCGAGGAACATGACGAAATCGTCAATGCGCTCGGGTCCAAGGGCGTGGGTGAAATCGGTATCGTCGGGGTGGCCGCGGCGGTGGCCAATGCGATTTACCATGCCACCGGCAAGCGGGTGCGGGACTTTCCCATCACCCTCGACAAGTTGCTCTAGGCTTTTGCTGCATCCACGGGTTCGTGCATCCGATCGCGGTTGGCCAAGGTTGGGAACAGCTTGATCCAGGTCCCGGTCACCAACAGCGTGCCGACACCGCCCATGACCACCGCCGGCACCGTGCCGAACCAGTGGGCGGTGAGGCCGGATTCGAACTCGCCCAGCTGGTTCGAAGCGCCGATGAACAGCCCGTTCACCGCGCTGACCCGGCCGCGCATTTCATCCGGGGTTTCCAGTTGCACGAACGAGGCACGGATCACCATGCTGATCATGTCTGCCGCGCCCAGCACCACCAGCACCGCCAGGGAAAACCAGAACGAGGTGGAGAGGCCGAAGGCAATGGTGGCGACGCCGAACACGCCCACCGCGGTGAACATCACCCGGCCGACCTTGCGCTCCACGGCAAACCGCGCCAGCCACAACGACATCAGCAAGGCGCCGACCGCCGGTGCCGAACGCAACAGGCCCAAGCCCCAGGGGCCGGTGAGCAGGATGTCCTTGGCAAACACCGGCAGCAGCGCCGTCGCGCCGCCGAGCAACACCGCGAACAGGTCCAGGGAGATCGCCCCGAGAATGTCCGGGCGGCTGCGAATGAAGCGAATCCCGGCCAGCAAAGAATCCAAGGTCGCCTTGCCTTTGTTCAGCGGCGTCTGCCGGGCGGGCAGGTTCAGCATCAGGCAGCAGGCGATGATGTAGAGCAGCACCGTCGGCCCATAGACCCAGACGCTGCCGAAGGCGTAGAGCAAGCCGCCGAGTGCCGGTGCGACGATGGTGGCCGATTGCTGGGCCGATTGCGCGGCGGCCACGGCGCGGGGAAACAGGCCCGCCGGCACGATGCTCGGCAGCAACGCCTGGGTGGTCGGCATTTCGAAGGAGCGAGCGGCGCCCAGCAGGAAGGCGAGGATGAAGATCATCTCCCGCGTGACGTTGTCGGTGGCGCTGCCAATCGCCAGCGCCAGGGCAATCATGGCCTGCAATGACTGGCAAATGGCGGCGACCTTGCGCCGGTCATAGCGGTCCGCCACATGCCCGGTGTGGAGCATGAACAGCACGCGCGGGGCAAACTCCACCAACCCCACCAGGCCCAGGTCCAGCACGTTGCCGGTCAGTTGATAGAGGTTCCAGCCGATGGCCACGGTGAGCATCTGGAAGCCGCTGGCGGTGAATATCCGGGCCAGCCAGAAGGCGATGAAGGGACGATGGTGACGGAGCAGCAGCGGCGCTTGGCTGGGCATCTATGACAGGTCCGATGAGGAAGGCATCGAGATTATCACCGAGCTGTAACCAGAAATTACGCCCGCTGGAAAAAATAGTTAGCCAAGCATCTTTTTGGGCGCCAACTGTGGGAGCAAAGCTTGCTCGCGATAGCGGTAGACCAGCCAGCAGGGTTGTCGACCGAGCTGCCCCAATCGCGAGCAAGCTTTGCTCCCACAGGTTTACAGTTTAACTGCCCAGTATCAGGGCACGCCTTGCTCCCACTGTCATTACCCCGCAACCCTTACCTTCTGCTGGGCTTTTCTATTTGCTGAACCTACTGAGACAACCTGTCACGCGACAAAAGACCACGCCGTCCATCGGCAATATTGCGACTACTCTTTGAGCATTGCTTGATCCAGATCAATACCCTTCGGGGCGTTGGGCTGGCGGCCATCCGGCCAGAGTCCTGCGTTGTGACGGTTATAAAAAGAACGATTTGAAAAGCATCGCACTCCATATCCCTTGGAGGCTGGTGCCAGCCCCGCCCGCAGCCGGTTTTACCTGACAGAGGAAGACTTATGTTCGGTTTGGAGGCGCTTGATCTCGCCCGAATCCAGTTCGCGTTCACGATCTCGTTCCACATCCTGTTCCCGGCCATCACCATCGGCCTGGCGAGTTACCTGGCGGTGCTCGAGGGGCTGTGGCTCAAGACCCGCGATGACACCTACCGCGACCTGTACCACTTCTGGTCGAAAATCTTTGCCGTCAACTTCGGCATGGGGGTGGTGTCCGGGTTGGTCATGGCCTATCAGTTCGGGACCAACTGGAGCCGCTTTTCGGACTTCGCCGGTGCGGTGACCGGCCCCTTGCTGACCTACGAGGTGCTCACGGCGTTCTTCCTCGAAGCGGGTTTCCTGGGGGTGATGTTGTTTGGCTGGAATCGCGTCGGCCGTGGCCTGCATTTCTTCTCCACGGTCATGGTGGCGATCGGCACCCTGATCTCGACCTTCTGGATCCTGTCCTCCAACAGCTGGATGCAGACCCCCCAGGGCTACGAAATCATCGACGGCCGGGTGATCCCGGTGGACTGGCTGGCGGTGGTGTTCAACCCCTCGTTTCCTTATCGATTGCTGCACATGTCCACCGCGGCGTTTGTCGCCACGGCGTTCTTCGTCGGCTCGTCGGCGGCCTGGCATTTGCTGCGCGGCCGCGATAACCCGGCCATCCGCCGGATGCTGTCGATGGCGATGTGGATGGCCTTGCTGGTGGCGCCGATACAAGCGGTCATCGGCGACTTCCATGGCCTGAACACCCTCAAGCACCAACCGGCGAAAATCGCCGCTATCGAGGGCCACTGGGAAAACGTCGGCAATGAACCGACCCCGCTGATCCTGTTCGGCTGGCCCGACATGCAAGCGGAAAAAACCAAGTACGCCGTGGAAATCCCTTACCTGGGCAGCCTGATCCTGACCCACAGCCTGGACAAGCAGGTGCCGGCCCTCAAGGAGTTCCCGCCTGAGGACCGACCGAACTCGACCATTGTGTTCTGGTCGTTCCGGATCATGGTCGGCCTCGGCTTGCTGATGATTTTCACTGGGTTGTGCAGCCTGTGGCTGCGGCGCAAGGATCGGATCTATCAATCCCGACCGTTCCTCTACATGGTGCTGTGGATGGGCCCGTCCGGCCTGGTTGCGATCCTGGCCGGCTGGTTTACCACAGAGATCGGCCGCCAGCCCTGGGTGGTCTATGGCTTGATGCGCACGGCCGATGCTTCGTCCGGCCACAGCTTCGCGCAGATGAGCATCACCCTGGTGTTGTTCGTCGTGGTGTATTTCGCGCTGTTCGGTGCAGGTTTGAGCTACATGATGCGCCTGGTGCGCAAGGGGCCGGAGGCCCACGAAGCCGAGCCGAGCGATGGTGGCCCGGGCCAGAAACGCACGCCGGCCCGGCCATTGTCGGCCGCCGACGACGGCGACGATGTGGACCACAACGACCGCTCGAACAAGGGGAATTGAGTCATGGGTATTGATCTTCCGCTGATCTGGGCCGTGGTCATCATCTTCGGCATCATGATGTACGTGATCATGGACGGTTTCGACCTGGGGATTGGCATCCTCTTCCCCTTCGTCAAGGGCGAGCTCGACCGTGACGTCATGATGAACACCGTGGCACCGGTCTGGGACGGTAACGAAACCTGGCTGGTGCTGGGCGGTGCCGGGCTGTTCGGGGCGTTTCCGCTGGCCTACTCGGTGGTGCTTTCGGCGCTGTACCTGCCGTTGATCCTGATGCTCATCGGCCTGATCTTTCGCGGCGTGGCCTTCGAGTTCCGCTTCAAGGCCAAGGCTGAGAAGCGTCACCTCTGGGACAAGGCATTCATTGGCGGTTCGCTGACGGCCACCTTCTTCCAGGGCGTGGCACTGGGGGCGTTCATCGACGGTTTTGAAGTGGTCAATCGCCAGTTCGCCGGCGGTTCCCTGGACTGGTTCACGCCATTCACGGTGTTCTGTGGCCTGGCGTTGATCGCGGCCTACGCGTTGCTCGGCTGCACCTGGCTGATCATGAAGACCGAAGGCAAGCTGCAAGAGCAGATGCATGACCTGGCCCGGCCTTTGGCGTTCGTGGTGCTGGCCGTGATCGGTATCGTCAGCATCTGGACGCCGCTGGCCCACGCGGACATCGCGGCCCGCTGGTTCACATTGCCGAACCTGTTCTGGTTCCTGCCGGTGCCGATCCTGGTGCTGGTGACCATGTACGGTTTGTTCCGCGCGGTGGCCCGCAATGCCAACTACACGCCCTTCATCCTGACCCTGGTGCTGATCTTCCTCGGCTACAGCGGCTTGGGCATCAGCCTGTGGCCGAATATCGTGCCGCCGTCCATCTCGATCTGGGACGCCTCGTCACCGCCCCAGAGCCAAGGCTTCATGCTGGTGGGCACGCTGTTCATCATTCCGTTGATCCTGGTGTACACCTTCTGGAGCTACTACGTGTTCCGCGGCAAGGTGACCCACGACGATGGCTACCATTGAGGGCGTCGAGCATGGCCAAACCTGACTTGAAAGACATCGAGGCCGCCGAACGCAAGCCTCTCTGGCAGCGGCTCGGCTGGCTGGCGTTGATCTGGGCTGGCAGTGTGCTGGCGTTGTTCATCGTCGCCAGCCTGATGCGGATGTTCATGAATGCCGCGGGGCTGACCACCCACTGATTTTCCTGCCGGGAGCGAGCTTCGCTCCCGCAGCGGACGGTCTATTTGCGGGCTTTGAGAATCACGAATTTCGGTGTGGCGGCCACTTGCTCGACGCCTCGGAACAACCGCGCCAGTTTGCTGTGGTAGCCCAGGTGCCGGTTGCCGACAATGTACAGCGCACCGCCCACCACCAACGCTTCGCGAGCCTGCTGAAACATCCGCCAGGCGAGGAAGTCGCCCACCACTTGCTGCTGGTGGAAGGGCGGGTTGCACAACACCACATCCAGTGACTGCGCTTCTTGCCCGGCCAGGCCATCGCCGGCCCTGATGGTCACTTCGCGTTCGCCGAGGGCCGCACGCCAGTTCTCGGCGGCCGATTGCACGGCCATGTACGACTCGTCCACCAGGGTGTAGCGGGCCTCGGGGTTTTGCAGGGCACTGGCGATGGCCAGCACGCCATTGCCACAGCCCAGGTCGGCGACCCGGGCCGTGCCGAGGTTTTTCGGCAGGTGTGGCAGGAACGCGCGCGTGCCGATGTCCAGGCCTTCGCGGCAGAACACGTTGGCATGGTTGAGCAGTTCGATCTTCGGCTCGTCCAGCCAGTAGCGCGTGGGGTAGGGCGACACGACCGGCGTACTGTTGGGTGAAGAGGCGCTGGGCGGTGTGGCGATCAACAGCCGCGCTTTTTTCACTGCCAGGGAAGCCTGCACCGGGCCGATGTAACGCTCCAGCAAATCGCCGGCGGCCCGGGGCAGGTGCTTGATCATGGCCCCGGCAATCACCTGGGCGCCCGGCGCCAGTTGGCCTTGCAGGCGAATCAGTTGTTCCTCCAGAAGGGCCAGGGTTTTCGGTATTTTGATCAGGACGCGATCGAACGGGCCGGTCAACGCTTCGCTGGCGGGCAACGTTGGTACGGCATCGAAGGGCCGGCCATTGCGCACCAGGTTTTTCTCCAGTGCCTGCAATGCCAGGAAAGAATCACCGCTGCTGGTCACCAGGACGTTGCCGGCCAGGCTGGCGGCCAGGGCGCCGAAGCCGTCATTGAGCACCAGGACCCGAGTCTGCGCGGCCGGTTGTTGTTCGGCCAGATACGCGAGCAGGTATTCATCGGCCGCATCGAAGGCTTGCAGCGGTTCGTTCTGCTGTTCGGGTTGGCGGATCAGATCGAGTTGGGCGAAAGGACTGTCGAGCAGGGGCATGGCTGGGGACTCTGGAAATCAACGAATGTCCCGCTGCCTGGAGGTAGGTGTCTGTGCGGGACCGCCTGAATGAACTGCGTCGCGCTTAAAAGCGGCATCATTCAAGAGGGACCGTAAATGGTACGTTTTTTTGTTGCACATTACTCGCGGGTTTTTCAGCTCGGCAGTGCCGCGCCACGGGTCAGATCACATGGATCTGGGCAGCCTTGGCCACCGCTGAAATTTTATTGCTGACGTTCAGTTTTCGCATGCAACTGCACACATGGAAATTCACGGTTCGTTCGGAAAGGCAGAGAATCCTGCCCACTTCCGAAGCCGTCTTGCCTTCGGCTGACCACCTCAGTACTTCGATTTCTCTCGGCGACAAGTGATAGTTCTGCTTGACTACGATGGCGTCAGACAGTTTTTTACTGGCGAGCGCATGCAGCTTTTGACTGGCGAAGATGGCGTAGCCGAGATTGCCATAGTGTTCCTCGATATCAATGGGACAATGGGTTCGTGCAAGACTGAACAGGCTGCACTGTGGCCCTTGGTCGTCATGAACGGCCTGGGTCCAGCCGTACTTGAGTCCCTGTCGATTAAGTTCTCGCCATAACTTGGGGGCCTGAGCGAAAACAGTCTCATCCCACAAGATCGGGAGCGGTGATTGATTGCAATGTGCTACTAATGGATCGCTCGACGCATAACCGTTTTGTTCATAAAGCCGGTCCCATCCATAAGGGTAGTTATTCAGGTTCACCTTGCTGGTGTGTTTGTCGGGGCTTCCGAGATAGGCTGCAAATGCGCAATATTCAAATCCCTGATTGTTAAAGAAATTCAACACCAGACGATAGGCCGCCTGCAGGTCTTTTTCACAGGATAACTTCCTCAGTAACAAGTCCTTCCACCTGTCCATCGCTCTCTCCTGGGTTTGATTCGTCCATGCGGATCCAATCCATGATGCGAATTTTTAGTGTAGGACTATTCCTAATTTGTAGTGGGATTTTTTTAATTTCCTTACGTTTATAAGTGTTTAAGTGAATAAACTTTTATTTGTTTGGTTTTACATTGTTGTAACTTTGTACAAGTTTGGTGAAGGATTTAGAGGGCGAAGGCAGCGACTATGACTAAAGTGCCATTACCTGCCGTCGGTGGTGAAGACGCTCACTTTGCGGGACACTGCAGGTCTTGTCCCCTAGGAGTGGCTCATGACCGACAGTGCAGAGAAGTTCACCCGCCAAACCTTGCTCGATGTCCAGCCAGTGACGTCTCATTTGTTTACGTTACGCACGACCCGGGATCGCGGCTTTCGCTTCCGGGCGGGTCAGTTCGCCCGGCTGGGCGTCGCCAAGGCGGACGGCACCACCGTCTGGCGGGCGTACTCCATGGTGTCGTCGCCCTTCGACGAGTTCCTCGAGTTCTTTTCCATCGTGGTGCCCGAGGGCGAGTTCACCAGCGAACTCAGCCGCTTGCAGCCGGGTGACGAACTGTTGGTGGATCGCCAGGCCTTTGGCTACCTGACGCTGGACCGCTTCGTCGATGGCCGGGATTTGTGGTTGCTGTCCACGGGGACGGGCGTGGCGCCGTTTCTTTCGATCCTCCAGGATTTCGAGGCCTGGGAAAAATTCGAGCGGATCATCCTGGTGTACAGCGTGCGCGAGGCGCGGGAATTGGCGTATCAGGACCTGATCAAGGAGTTGCCCCAGCGCGACTACCTGGCCGAGTACGCTCACAAGTTTCGTTTCATTGCGACCGTCACCCGTGAGCAGCACCCGGGGGCGCTCAGTGGGCGCATTACCACGTTGATCGACAATGGCGAGTTAGAGCTCGCGGCCGGCGTAGCGCTGACGCCGGAGCATTCGCGGGTGATGCTGTGCGGCAACCCGCAAATGATCGACGACACACGCAAGCTGCTCAAGGCCAGGGGCCTGCAACTGAGCCTGACCCGTCGTCCGGGCCAGGTGGCGGTGGAAAACTACTGGTAGGCTCAGGGCCGCTCGTTCTGAGCCTTGAGCAGGTCGCGAATCTCACTCAGCAGCAGCTCTTCCTTGGTCGGAACCGGAGGGGCGCTGGGGGCTACGGCTTCTTCACGCTTGAGGCGGTTGATGGCCTTGACGCCCATGAAAATGGCGAACGCCACGATGATGAAGTCGATGGTGCTCTGGATGAATTTACCGTAGGCCAGTACCACGGCAGGCGCATCACCCTGGGCGGCCTTGAGGGTGATGGCCAGGTCACTGAAATCCACGCCACCGATCAGCAGGCCGATTGGCGGCATGACCACGTCGCCCACGAATGACGAAACGATTTTGCCGAAAGCGGCGCCGATGATGATCCCGACGGCCATGTCGACGACATTGCCTTTGACCGCGAAGGCCTTGAACTCGCTTAGCACGCCCATGAGTTATTCCTTGTAACAGATGAAAGATGAGTGGCAGTGTAAATCAGCCCAACGAGTCTTGCTCGAAACGCCTGCTTACAAAGCTTCAGTTATCGACCGGGGCTTGGATGAAAAGTTTACAAAGTGCCATCAATCGCGCGTGATACGCGGTTTCGGCCCGGGGGCCCTATAACGTTTTTTCTATCGGTGCGGTACGGCATTTCTATTTAGGTTTTTCTTTTCCCGGCACTAGCCTCTGGATGGCGCACATGGATGCGCTCTATAACATCAGAGGAACATGCCTATGAACACTTCCCTCGGCCACGGGGCTTACTCCCATCGCCGCGCTCTTTTTGTGCTGACCGCGAGCCTTCTATCCTTGTCTGTCAACGCGGCCACCCTGACCCGGGACAACGGTGCGGCGGTCGGCGATAACCAGAATTCGCAGACGGCAGGTCCCAACGGTCCGACCCTGCTGCAAGACGTGCAGTTGATCCAGAAGCTCCAGCGCTTCGATCGTGAACGCATCCCCGAGCGTGTGGTGCATGCCCGTGGTACCGGTGCCCACGGCACATTCACGGTGTCCGACGATCTCAGCGACCTGACCAAGGCCAAGGTCTTCGCCGCAGGCCAGGTCACCCCGGTGTTCGTGCGTTTTTCGGCCGTGGTGCACGGTAATCATTCGCCGGAAACCCTGCGCGACCCCCGTGGCTTCGCCACGAAGTTCTACACCGCCGACGGTAACTGGGACTTGGTGGGCAACAACTTCCCGACTTTCTTCATTCGCGATGCCATCAAGTTTCCGGACATGGTCCACGCGTTCAAACCCGACCCGCGGACCAACCTGGACGATGATTCACGGCGTTTCGATTTCTTCTCCCATGTTCCAGAATCGACCCGTACCCTGACCGAGTTGTATTCCAACTCCGGCACACCGGCCAGTTACCGCGAAATGGACGGCAACGGTGTACATGCCTACAAGCTGATTAACGCCAAGGGTGAAATTCACTACGTGAAGTTTCATTGGAAAAGTTTGCAGGGCTTGAAAAACCTCGATCCGAAAGAAGTTGTGAAAGTTCAGGGTCAAGATTACAGCCATATGACCAATGATCTGGTGAACCATATTAATAAGGGCGACTTCCCGAAGTGGGACTTGTACGTCCAGGTGCTCAATCCACAAGACCTTGCCAAGTTCGACTTCGACCCACTGGATGCGACCAAGATCTGGCCGGGCGTGCCTGAACGCAAGGTCGGGCAAATGGTCTTGAACCGTAACCCGGCGAACGTCTTCCAGGAAACCGAGCAGGTGGCGATGGCGCCAGCGAATCTGGTGCCAGGCATCGAGCCTTCCGAGGACCGTTTGCTTCAGGGCCGGGTGTTTTCCTATGCCGATACGCAGATGTACCGTCTAGGCGCCAATGCCCTGCAATTGCCGATCAACGCCCCCAAGGTGGCGGTGAACAACGGTAACCAGGACGGTGCGATGAACCCAGGCAGCACCAGCACCGGCGTGAATTACCAGCCGAGCCGCCTGACGCCTCGTGAAGAACCGCAGGCGGCACGCTACAGCCAGGCCGCGCTGAGTGGCAGCACCCAGCAGGCGAAAATCCAGCGCGAGCAGAACTTCAAGCAGGCCGGCGATTTGTATCGTTCGTTCAGCAAGAAAGAACGTGATGACCTGATCGAAAGCTTTGGCGGCTCTTTGGCGACCACCGATGACGAGAGCAAGCACATCATCCTGTCGTTCCTCTACAAGGCCGATCCTGAATACGGCACTGGGGTGGCCCGTGTCGCCAAAGGTGACTTGGCTCGGGTCAAGGCTCTGGCGGAAAAACTGACTGACTGATCACCGCCGGCAGGTGCATAACCTGTGGGAGCAAAGCTTGCTCGCGAGGCGGACGCCGGGGTCGGAAGCCAGACCGAGTCGTCCGCATCGCGGGCAAGCCTTGCTCCCACAACCCTGCTCCACAGTCTTGAGTCATGGGGAGACGTCATGATGGGTAAATTCTTTTTGTCGATGCTTGCGACCTGGTCACTGAGCGTACTGGCCGATCAGCCAATACCCACCGAACCGGCTGCGGTCCAGGAACAGCTGCAAAACTATTATTTCGACGCCGCTCGCCGGGGCGATGTGCCGATGCTCGATACGTTTATCGAGGCCGGTTACTCGTTGGATACCCGGGATGAGAAGGGCTACACCGCGCTGATTCTGGCGGCTTATCACGGCCACGCTCCGGCGGTGGAGCGGTTGCTGGCCGCGGGGGCCGATGCCTGTGCCCAGGACAAACGCGGCAATACGGCGCTGATGGGCGCCATTTTCAAGGGCGAAGTGCAGATTGCCCGTCGCTTGCTGTCCACCGATTGCAGTCCGGACCAACGCAACGGTGCCGGACAGACTGCCGCGATGTATGCGGGTCTGTTCAAGCGTGGCGAGTTGCTCGATGCCTTGAAGGCCAAGGGCGCCGACCTGGAGGCCCGGGATCCGTTGGGCAATACCGCGGCGGATCTGGCGAAGGGTGAAATCAGAATGCCGGCCCCTCAGTGAACCTTGGCTGGGCTATCATCGCGGTTTTACCCCGGAGTTCAGATGGCCAAGGCAAAGCGCATGTACGGCTGCACCGAGTGCGGTTCGACCTTTCCCAAATGGGCCGGCCAATGCAGCGAATGCGGGGCCTGGAACACCCTGACCGAAACCATGGTGGAAAGCGGCGGCGCGGCGGCCCCCACCGGACGCACCGGCTGGGCCGGTCAGCAGGCGCAGATCAAGACCCTGGCCGAAGTCAGCGTTGAAGAAATCCCGCGATTTTCCACCGCCTCCGGTGAACTGGACCGGGTGCTGGGCGGCGGCCTGGTGGACGGTTCGGTGGTGCTGATCGGTGGAGACCCGGGCATCGGCAAATCCACCATCCTGCTGCAAACCTTGTGCAACCTCGCCACCCGCATGCCGGCGCTGTACGTCACTGGCGAAGAGTCCCAGCAACAGGTCGCCATGCGCGCCCGGCGCCTGGGCTTGCCCCAGGACCAGTTGCGGGTCATGACCGAGACCTGCATCGAAACCATCATCGCCACGGCGCGCGTGGAAAAGCCCAAGGTGATGGTGATCGACTCGATCCAGACCATTTTCACCGAACAGCTGCAATCGGCCCCGGGCGGCGTGTCCCAGGTGCGTGAAAGCGCGGCGTTGCTGGTGCGCTACGCCAAGCAGAGCGGCACGGCGATTTTCCTGGTGGGCCACGTCACCAAGGAGGGTGCGTTGGCGGGACCGCGGGTGTTGGAGCACATGGTCGATACCGTGTTGTACTTCGAAGGCGAATCCGATGGCCGCCTGCGTTTGCTCCGGGCGGTGAAGAACCGTTTTGGTGCCGTCAATGAATTGGGCGTGTTCGGCATGACCGACAGGGGCCTGAAAGAAGTCTCGAACCCTTCGGCGATCTTTCTGACGCGTGCCCAGGAAGAAGTCCCGGGCAGTGTGGTCATGGCGACGTGGGAAGGGACCCGGCCGATGTTGGTGGAAGTGCAGGCGCTGGTGGATGACAGCCACTTGGCGAACCCACGGCGGGTCACCCTGGGCCTGGATCAGAATCGGCTGGCCATGCTGCTGGCGGTGTTGCACCGACACGGCGGGATTCCGACTCACGACCAGGACGTGTTCCTTAACGTCGTGGGCGGGGTCAAGGTACTGGAGACCGCGTCCGACCTGGCGTTGATGGCGGCGGTCATGTCCAGCCTGCGCAACCGGCCGCTGCCCCATGATTTGCTGGTGTTTGGCGAAGTGGGGTTGTCGGGGGAAGTGCGACCGGTGCCCAGCGGGCAGGAGCGGCTCAAGGAAGCGGCCAAGCACGGTTTCAAACGCGCCATCGTGCCCAAGGGCAACGCGCCGAAGGAAGCGCCGCCGGGGTTGCAGATTATCGCAGTGACCCGTCTGGAACAGGCGTTGGATGCGCTGTTCGAATAACACTGGCAATTGCGCAAGGAATGTATGTGGGAGCAAAGCTTGCTCGCGATGCAGGCGACTCGATTTTGAAGGGCCGCATTGCAGCCATCGCGGGCAAGCCTTGCTCCCACATGAGTCCCTCACCAAGGGAATGGCAGTTCAAGTCTGGATCAATGCCGCCAATTCCCGCTCCAGCTCGTCATGGTCGCCCAGGTTCAGCTCTATCAATCGGCGCAGGTGGGCGATGGATGCCAGGTCGATATGCTTGCAGACGAAGCCCAGGTGACCATGGTCATCATGGGCCAGGCGAATTTCCATTTTGATCTCGGCATCGGGACTCAAATGGATATCGGCCATGAAGGAATGTTCGGGATCGCCAAGCCAGGGCTCGGGTTTCTTGATCAGCAGCCCCTTGAGGGACAGGTCCAGCAGTTCCACCGACCAGATATAGGGGCCTTGGCTCAGCTCGGTCCTGGCATGGAAATCAACTCGTACGAAGCGGCGACGCTCGCTCATGACGCATTCCCTCTGAAGATTCATTGACTATAGACCCAACTGACGGGGCATCGTCACCGTTCGGCAACAGACAGACGAATGTCGAGTATGGCCTTTGCCCGGGTTAGCGCTAAACTCCAATGGCTATCTTTCTTGTCCACCCTGGCTGGAATATAAAAATGAAAAACAATAATAGCCTGCTGCGCCATCTGCCCTGGCTACTGCTGGCCGTCGTAGGAGCGTGCGCCCTGGGCGTCGTGGCATTGCGGCGAGGCGAGGCGATCAACGCCTTGTGGATCGTCGTCGCCGCCGTGGCCATCTACCTGGTCGCC
>NZ_JACNDD010000116.1:0-20833 GCF_017351395.1 Pseudomonas sp. FW305-28 | reverse complement strand
TTGGGAATGGGCTTGATGTAGGTGAAGAGACTGCCAAGTTGTAAGACATACAGCTCGGATGCTTACGACGATGGCAACGTCCTACATATGATTGGGAATCCCCTTCGCTATCAATCCCTTGCGTATTTTTTACGGCGGCGACTATAGTCTTGGCGTCGCCCAAATGGTGGCCGGGTTTGGCGACCCGCAGTGGGCAAAACTATCCAGTGGAGCTTACTTATGAACCAATACATGGGCCTGACCAGCAACGCCGACGACCAACCCCTCTACGTCGATACCACCGCCCCGCTACACATCCTGCTCGACTCAGCTGCCTACCGAATCCGTGCCGCGACCCAATTCCTGGAGAACCTGGCGATGCGTGATGAACTGACCATCGATCCCGCGACCTTGCAAGATCTGGCACAGCTTTGCTGCATCCCGCTACGTGATGGGTGTGACGTGATGGATGTGATTGCACGACGATTGGATGCGGCACCGGCAGGCTCCCCGCTATAAGCCTGTCCGCCGACAACCTGTGGCGAGGGAGCTTGCTCCCGCTGGGCTGCGCAGCGGCCCCATTTCATGAGCGCTTCGCACTCAAGCGGGAGCAAGCGCCCTCGCCACGGATGCATCGTCGACCTGAACTACTCGACAATCCCGTTATAAACAACAGTCACACCGCCCTCCTTCTTGACCATGAGCTTGTTCCCTTCCGCCATGGCCTCGACCAACTCAGAACATCCCTCCACTTCACGCTTGCCATCAACCCGCTCGGCCTGGGTGTCGAAACTGAATACATAAGTGGACGCAGGGCAAGCATTGCCGCCCTCGCCCGTGGAAACCACCAGCACATACTTGCTCGGGCCAAACGTGTAAGCCTTTTCAATCGTCACATAACCGGTGTACTCGGCCTGCTCGACAATGGATTCCATGACGTTCATCACACCCGCCCGCGATTGATAATTCAGCGCAGTTGCCATCGCCTCAGTCTGAGTCGTGAAAGGTCCGGCACGCTCGGTATTGACGGGCAGCGGTTGATAGGCAACGCCCGGCGGCGCGGGAGGTGCGGCTTGAGTCTTGGCGGTGGTTTTTGCAACAGGGCTTCGCTGGAGTTGAGGGCTGTCGCATTGGCCGTTTTTGCAGATGAAATCGCCTTGGCAATCGATGTCTTCCGAGCACGAGTTCGTTTCTTCGAAGGTGCTCTGGTCGGCCTTGGCGTAACCGACGATGGCCAGTGTCAGGAGGGTGCAGGCGAGCAAACGCTTCATCGGTGAAGTCCTTTTCTTGGATGGTGGTTGGATGATAATTGCAAAACATTCCGGGATTGTCTCTGTCGCCTCCGTTTTCCAGTGTCCGGTGGTCCCACTTTGGTTTACAGACTAGCCTTCCAAATGCCCGCACAAGGACGAACCATGGCTGACCGCAAACAACTCCACCAAGACGGCTACATTCTGCTCCGTCGAGCGATCCCGAACGAGTGGCTGGCTGACTTGCGTAGCGTGTTCGATGCAGGCGTGCGACCGTCGGATCAATGGCCAGTGCCCCGTGGCATGGACTGGCGCTATTCGATGCTGGACGATGATTCGAGGATTCAAGCCGTGTGTCGTCTACCCCAGCTACTGGCGGTGGCAGGTGAGTTGATCGGCGAACAATTCTTCCTCTCCCAAGTGGAAGGCCGCGAACCCCTTGCCGGTGGCGGCCAGCAACCACTGCACCGCGATCTGTCGGCCCAACGACCAGGCGACATCGCCATCGCCCTGGCATTCTTCGACGATTACGGCCCCGAGAACGGCGCGACACGGATCGTCCCCGGCAGCCATCGCCCCGAGCCGGGCGCCCCACCCTTCGACTTCAATGACGAGTCACGCGCTGTACAGCTTTCAGGCAGTGCCGGTGACATCCTGGTGTTCGATGTGGACCTGGTGCACGCGGGCAGCCTGAACGCGATCGGCGCACGCCGTCGCTCCATCCTGATCAGCTATTTCGCGGAATCGCTCTACGCGTCACACCTGGAAACCGTGGCGCTGCGCAATATTCGCATGGACACCCGCGATCGATTCGCCCCCTCGGCGTTTACTTTCGAGGGCTAGTTTTTTGGGTCGATGAAAGTTGTGCGCAACGGTTCGAATCTGAGCTTTAATGCCCGGGCTTTTTGAGAACCCCATTCGTCTGATCAAGGAAGAAACGACATTGAAAACAGCTTTCGGCGCCCTGTTGTTGGCCTGCCTGACAACGACCGCATTGGCTGACGAAGCCCCCATCGGTTTTCAATCTTCCAACCTGCCGGATCCACACAATGGCCGCGCACTGGAGATGGTGGTCTGGTACCCGAGCGCAACCACCACGGCCCCGCAACTGATCGCCGATAATGCGGTGTTTGTCGGCGCGTCCGCCGTGCGTAACGCGCCGCCAACTGCGGGCGAACATCCATTGGTGGTGCTCTCCCACGGCTACAGGGGTAACTGGAGCAACCAGATTTGGTTGGCCAGCGCCTTGGCCCAGAAGGGTTACATCGTCGCCGCCATCAACCACCCCGGCAGCACCACCCATGACCGTAGCCCCCAAGCAGCGGCGCAGTTATGGCAGCGCCCTGTCGACCTGCGCCGGGCCATCGATGCGGTCACGACTCACCCTGAAAAATTTGGCCAGGTCGCCAATGATCGAATTGCAGCCGTGGGCCATTCCCTCGGCGGCTGGACCGCCCTGGAGATCGCCGGCGCTCGCTTCGACCCAGAGCGCTTCACCCAGGACTGCAAAGCCCATTCGCAGTTATCCAGCTGCACGGTTTACGAACAGATGAACCCCGCCAGCACCTCAGAAGCAAAGACCGAACTGGCCGCCGATTGGCGCGATAAACGTGTTACTGCGGTGGTGACATTGGACCTGGGCCTTTCGCGGGGTCTGACCGATAAAAGCCTGGCCGCACTGCCGGTCCCCGCCTTGGTGATCGCGGCCGGTGTACCGTCGCAAGAGCTTCCCGCTGAGTTGGAATCTGCCAACCTGGCCAAGCGCCTGCCCCCAGCGTCAAGCCGTTACGTCGAGATCAGCGATGCGAGCCATTTCAGCTTCATGTCGATGTGTAAGCCTGGTGCGCAGGAAATGCTTGAGGAGGAAGTGCCAGGGGATGGGATCATTTGTCGCGATGGTGATGGGGGTCGTGCTCGGGGGGTGATTCAGCAGCAGGTTGCATCGCTGATCGCAGAGTTTTTGGCGCAGTCATCGGGTTATGAAGAAGGTCGTTTGTAATCGAGTGGTGCTGACTTGAAGCGGTTCGACGAGACGCCGGAACAGCCATTTTGCACCCATACAATTTTTGCCCCTTAAAGACCTATACAAAAGAAAAAGAAGGTGTACGATATATCGCCAATGGCTATATGCCATTATTTATTACTCTGCAATAGTGCCCCGTAGAAACTCAAAAATTTCAGGGATGAGCTTGGAAATTGAATATAAAATACGAGAAACGACTGGTTGCATTTATTGATGTGCTTGGCTTTAAAAATCTTGTCTATGCCTCATCAACAGCCTCGATAGATACTTATTACAGCTTCATCCTCTCCAACTTCCACTCCGCAGTGACTAAGCGAAACTTTGATTTCTTACTGATAAGTGATTCGATTGTTATTTACTGCGACGAGTCATCTGAAAATCTCCTTGAGCTGATGAAATTATCAAGCTTACTGCAGTCGGGACTGCTCGCCAAAGGTATTCCTGTTCGAGGAGCAATCTCACACGGCGACCTTTTTGTTGATAAGGCCAACAATATAATTGTTGGCGCAGGCTTGATTAATGCCTACACTCTTGAAGCTGCAGCAAAATACCCCAGGATAATTATTGATCGCTCACTTATCTTGAAGTACTACGGCTCTATGACCGGTGCGCTTGCCGAGTGTGTGGTATCAGGGCTTCCACACTTGTCGAATGTTTCTCATAATGGCGGAGTGGTGGATTATCCATATTTGAATTACGGTAGAATTTTATCTACCTCCATGAGCAACAGACCGTTCGAAGGCGCTCTAAACTTGCTAAAAACCAATTTTTATAAAAATGAAAATACTGAAAAATATGAATGGCTAAGACACTATCTTATTTGGGCTTTCGATGAGCAGAAAAAGCATCTGGAAGACAAGCTTGAGCTTAATCATAATGAGCGCTCACGTTTGAGAAGAGTTTCAAAATATATCGACTCGTTTGAATCTCTCTGATCCAGATAGGCGTCTATAAAATATGATTATTAAGCTACATTCAACTTGGTTAGGGTTTTGCGCCCAACATGGTTTTTAGCTGTTGGATGGCCCCTTCTGGCCTTTTCTGTTGAAAAAGTAGACCTCCTGTCTGGCCTGCGACGAAATTGGGTCATCGGCCAGTTGGAGGATTCGCAGCATGACGGGACAATTGTCGAGCGGACAAGAGGGGTGGCTTTACTCGTAAACATTGAAGATTACATCCCAGCCTGTCACCTGCTGCGCAACATTCAATCGTTGCCTCGATCTGAGTGATCTGCGCCATTACCTCGCCGATTTCTATAGCCCGATTGATCCTGAACTGATGATTCACCTGCTGATCGTGGGTTACTGCTACGGTATTCGCTCCGAACGCAGGTTGTGCGAAGAGGCTCACTTGAACCTGGCGTATCGCTGCTTCCGTCGAATCGGCCGACGGCTTCCGGTCGCGGCGGCTAGTCATTGGCCGAGAGCTGTCAGATAGATTGTCTCCATTGATGCCGCAAGCCTTACCTGTGACTTAAGCCATTGGGTCAACGCGGCAGGATCGTTGACGAACAGCCCGTTACTTGTGGATAAGTCAGGCAAACCAGTGTCAGTTTATTCTTCGGTTCAAATCCGTGATCAATCATGCAGCGTTGGGCTTTGGCAGTGCTTCCAATGCTTGCGACCTCTAGATTCGACCCCAGTGGTTTGGCATAGCCGCATGCGTACATTACCGGCAGGGCTTCACTATCATTGGCTACCTGGACTGAGAAATGCTTGGCCGATTCTGTTGAAAAAATCAGCCATGGTTTGCGCATCAGGAAAGCACGCGCCCCAGATTGAATCTTTACTTTTGGCGGAGGCTTCCGGACTTAAATTTCACGTAGCAGCGTGAAAAAAGGCATTTTCACCAGTCAATGATCAGGTAGTTTGGGCAGACCGACTTTTTCATGCTCCATTTTTCATAGGCGTCACGGTATGTCTCTTCCCCAATAGTTTCCGACTTAACTATCCTACGCCTCCACCCCAAAACGGATTCGCCAAGATGTATCTGCGTTCAAGCGTGTTATGCCTATGCCTTTTCAGCACCCTGAGCCAGGCCGCTGTCAACTGTTCTGCCCTGGCGGAAAAGATCTCCGGCACCGTGCCTGAGTTTCATCCGTCGGTGCAAGGCAAGGTCATTGGCACCGGACGCCTGCATTTTCACGAAGCGCCGGATGAAGCCTGTGCCAATAAAAAGACTTTCGTAATACCCGGCGACTCTCTCACCGTTTACGCCAGCCTTGAAGACGAATCATGGCTGGAAGTGAACTTCATCGCCAAGAGTGGCGACGACTACACAGGTTGGGTAAAGGCGGACCGGGTCGAGATTGGTGTACCTTACGGAGCGCCACCGGACGATGCCGACGAGGCGCCAGCGGGCGATGCCCAGTAATTCAAAATGGGTGTGCCCTTTTTCATTTTTGAAGCGCAGGAGAAACAATGACGGACTCGCCAGAAGGGAGTGCGCTGTTGCCGGCCAGCACACACGGCGACCTCGACGTGGCTGATGCTACGGGTTTCGCTGCCTGGGCTCGCGTCTGGGCGGAGCTTGGCGTCGGATGTGCGTCACAAGAGACGTACGAAGCACTCATTCGACGCTACGGCGAGCCGCATCGTGCTTACCACACCCTCCAGCATCTGCAGGAATGCCTTCAGGTGCGCCGGTTCGTCAACGCGGCCTGCCCGGCCCCCGCCGAAGTCGACCTCGCGCTATGGTTCCATGATGCGATCTACGACCCTCTTCGCAGCGACAACGAGCTGCGCAGTGCCCAATGGTTGGATGATGTGGCACGTGATAACGGCCTGGGCGATGAAACGCGACGCAGGCTTTACGAGCTGGTGATGGTGACGCGACACGACGCTGCTCCGGCGTCGGCAGACGAAGCGGTGCTGGTGGACACGGATCTGGCAATTCTTGGGGCATCGTTCGAGCGGTTCGAGGAATACGACCAACAAATTCGCCGCGAGTACCAGTTTGTGCCGCTGTCTGTGTACCGCCAAAAGCGCCGCCAGGTCCTTGAAGGTTTTCTGGCACGGGGGCGCATTTATACGACTGCACCGTACTTCGACGCATTCGAGCAGCAGGCGCGGGCCAATCTTGCACGCGCCATCGACCGTCTCGACTGAAGACTGGCGTCATTCGGCAAATCGGCTTTCAGCCATCGGATCAGGCTTCAGATCAGTCGATCCACAACCCTCGCATTCCACAACTCCCGATACCGCTCCCGCCACCCCGGACTTCCCTTATCCAGCCACTCCAACGTCGCCTCAATACTTTCAGGGCTGATGATGAAGTGATTGATATGTTCCTCGATCCGCTCTTGCGATAGATGCAGCGCGTCCAAGTAACCATTGAAAGAATCCGCCAGCACCACATACTCATCGCCCTGCTGACGGCGCCCGGTCCAGGCCGGTAAGCCCGCCACCATCGCCGCCACGTCCTGGCGCCCTTCACGCAAATCCAGCAGCAAGATACTCGCGCCGCCGTCACGCCCGATCGGCAACAATCCCGTCGCGGGGAAGCCGGGCTGAGCCCGCAGTTGCTCCAGTTCGAAGGGGTTGGATTCATACTCTTTGTCCGGATCCAGCCCGTACAGTGAAAAGCTGAGCAACTCCTCATCGCCATTGGCGAGCGTGGCCAGCACATCGTATTCCACGTAGGCGCCGTTGCAGGTCTTGAGGAACTGGCGATAGTCGTCTGGCAAGCGGGCACCCAGACTGGCTTCCAGTTGCGCGATGGCAAGGTCGGTGGCGCCTTCACGGGTGTCTTCGAGGATGAGTCCACGGTAGTCAGTCATTGATGTCTCGAAAGGGTATGGGATGGGACGCGGTATCAATCGATCTTACAAAAAAAGCGACCGTTCACTCGGGTTGGTGTGAGGCCGCCCCTCCCGGCCTCACACCACACTCGCCCGATGCAGACTGCTCATATGCCCAACGCCCGCCGCCTTCAACCGGCTCACCAGATCCTCCCTAGCCGCTCGCCCACCGGAACGGACGTACTCCAGTTCCGCAGCCGTGATCAATACCACCGGCACCAACCTGACCGGGGACAAGGGCATGTCATCCAGTTGGGTAGGGAAATCCGGCGCCGGGGCGCCGAGCAGAACGCCGGTGGAGTCGTCATCGGTCACGAAGAGTTTGGGCAGTTGATCGCTCATGTGGTGCGATTGGCTCAGCCCGGGAAGTTCAAGGGATAGCGCCCCGTGCTGGTCGAGTTGGTGGGTGATGCCGCCCGCGTCGGCCACCGTTTTGGCGACGTGTTCCACCAGCTCGAATGCCCAGCTGCGTTTGAAAGGGTCGACCTCTCCCGCCGGGCCATAAGCGTGCTCGGGGATATCCGCAGTTTCGACGAACAATTCCATTTCGAAGCCGTTGCCCATTCCTTCCGTATCATCGAATGGATCGGACAGGCCTTCGGTGGCGAGAATGATCGCGTCGCCCCGGCGAACCACGCGGTAGGCCTGGCGGGTCGAAGGCCAGTACGGGCCGCCGGAAAAAGTCGGACTGATCAGGTAGGAAAGAACATCCTGCTCGACCGTACCGACAGCGCTCCAATGACGATCCAGGCACGCTGCGCCGGCTTCCCGGACGGCCAGATTGGCTGCTTCAGCCTCGGTCAGGTCGCCAGGCTCGTGGGACTGCGGCGCAGGCTGGTCGTTTTGGGTTTCAGGGGTTTTCGATGAACCGAAGAGCTTCTTGAAGAAATTCATGGGCGTTCCTATCCGAAAATTGCAGTTGATGTAGGCTCAGTCACTACGCTTGGATCGATTTCAAAAGGATGAATATGACGTTGACGGTCGAAAGTTTGGTGAGCATAGCAATGACCAACCCAATCAACGCACAAATCACCGCGCGCTTGCCTTCACTCGGTTTGAATCAATGCATGCTCACCGCTGGCTGCCTGTTCCAAGCCGTCTGGAATCATCAGTCGCAGCGGCCACCCGCTTGGGGCGTGAAGGATTACGATGTTTTTTACTTCGACCCCGACCTGTCCTGGGAGGCCGAGAATGAAGTGATCAGCGCCGCCCAGCGTCTCTTCCAGGACCTCGACGTCAACATCGAGATCAAGAACCAGGCGCGCGTCCACCTTTGGTACGGTCAGCGGTTTGGCAAGCCCTACCCTCAGCTTCAGTCGGCCAAGGATGGCATTGATCGTTACTTGATTGCGGGTACGTGTATTGGGCTGGATGTCGATACCGGTGAGGTCTATGCGCCCTATGGACTGGACGACATAGAGCAAGGCGTTCTTCGCATGAATCCAAGAAATCCCCAGCCGGACTTGTTCGATGAGAAGGCGAAAAGTTATCAGGCTCGCTGGCCGTGGCTCAGCATCATGGAGAAATGATGCAACCGCCATAATCCTGTGGCGAGGGAGCTTGCTCCCGCTGGGTGGCGAAGCCGCCCCAAAACGTTCTTCCAGACAAACGGCATCGACCGGTCTACGACGGCTACGCCGCCGAGCGGGAGCAAGCTCCCTCGCCACGGAGTGCGGTCTTTAAGGCGATGTATGTAACTTGCTGCCGCCTTCGCGAGCAAGCTCGCTCCCACAGGAGATTGGCGGTGGGTAACGGTTCTGTGGAGTTCATCCTATCCACTCAACCTTGACTCATCGTCCCCGAAAAACTCGCCTCCACCGGCCCGATGAGAAAGACCGCGCCCAGGCCATCCCATTGCACCGTTACGCTGCCGCCATCACATTCAACCTCGACGGTACTGTCCAACAAACCACGACGAATCCCATTGACAACCGCACCGCACGAACAGGACCCCGACCCCAGCGCAATACCCGCCCCGCGCTCCCAGATGCGCAACCGAATATGCGTGCGATCAATGATCTGGACAAAATGAACGTTGGTCTTGAGCGGGAACAGCGCGTTGGTTTCGATGGTCGGGCCGATCGTCGCGATATCAACGCCAGCCAGGTCATCGACAAAATAGGTGCAGTGGGGATTTCCCATGCTGCAGGCGGCTGGACTGCCAGCAAGTCGCAAGGCAGCGGTGTCCAGTTCTTGCGCCAAGGGAATGTCCGACCAGCCGAAAAGCGGCACGCCCATGTCGACGGAAATGCCGCCGGTTGGCGTACGTTCGCAAGTAAGCAAACCACGGTTAGTGCGCAGCACCAGCGAAGTCACATGTGCTTCGCGCATGAGCAGGTCCGCCGCACCTCGTGTCGCGCTGCCGCAAACATCCAGTGCAGAACCATCTGCGTTCCAGAACATCACCCGCGCGTCGGCATCGTCGCAATCGAGCAACACCGCGAGTTGGTTGAAGCCTATGCCCCGGTTCCGATCCCCCATCCGATGGGCCATGGCACTCGTCACCGCACTGGCCGAATTTCGCGAATCGACAATCACGAAGTCATCGCCATTGGCATGCATCTTGTGAAAGCTCAGTTGCATGCAAACGCCCTGCTGGAGATAGAAATGGAATTACCGTCAGGGTCTTTGGCGTTGGCAAAAGAGTAACCGTCCGCCCTGTGCGTCGCGCCAAACTTCAGGCCCTGGGCCAGGCACTTTGCCTTGAAACCTTCTACATCCTGGAGATCAAAGACAAGCTTTACGGTGACTTGCCCCGTTTTAACGGCCTTCCCCGCAGGGTGAACCATCAGGATCGCGCCACCGTTTGCAGGGCTCAATTCGGTGACGCGGTCATCGACTTTTCTTTCACTGGTAAAACCGAAGTGACGCTCATAAAAATCGCAGGTCGCTTGAACGTCCCGGACATACAGCATGATTCGATTGAGTGACGGTTGCATGGGTTCTTCCTTGATCATTGTGAGTGTTGCGCTTGCCCATATGCCTTGGTCATGACCGCCCAGGTCTTGGCGTCGGCAGGAATCAGATGCTCGATACGCAATGAACTCATGGTGATGTCGAACGGCATGCCGAAGGTTGTGAACGTTGACATGAACGTCAGCTCACCCTGGGGAGAGTCGACTCGTGTCAGCAACAACGGAGGCAGTTCGTTCGCCAGCGCCGCAGCGCTGCGTGGGGCCGGCAGGCTCTTCAGAATCTCAGCCAACGCGGGATTGTTCAAGGCTTCCCGAGATGCCCGTTGCCAGGCCACTACTCTTATTTCCTCGGCGTTGCTCAAACGATCGCCCAAGCCGCCGGGTTGCAGCAGTGTCACCAAGAGGTTGAGTCCCTCTGCCGCTTCCCTGGCAAGCCCAACCAGATCGAACAAGACACCCGCGCTGGCATTCGCGGCAAGGATGTCCCATTGAGCATTCAGAACAATCGCCGGGGCGGGGTTATTGGCGTGAAGTACATGGTCAATGGCATCACGTACCACTTCCATTGACGACGACGTGAGCGGCGTCGTTTCGTAGCGAGGGGCGTAACCACTGGCCAGGAAGATGTCATTGCATCGCTCCAAAGGTACATCCAGGGCAGTCAATAAGTTATGCAGAGTGCCGGGGCTTGGCTTGGCGCGCCCCGTCTCGATGCAACTAAGGTGACGCTGGGAGATGCCAGTGATCAGTGCGCAGTCCAACTGACTCAGTCCAGCCTGTTGGCGCAAGTGACGCAGTTGAGCACCGGCCGAGGTTGGCGGCGTCGTTCGAGAAAAAGGTCGACTGGTCATCCGTTGACTCTGGCATTGCGGGTGAGCGGCGTCGATGACCTCTGAGGTCATTGAAACCATGACGGTCAAATCACTAGCCTATCTCCACTGATCAATGAACTTGTCCAAGGAGGCAAAGTGAAGAAACCTTACATCGCACTTGTCACGCTGCTGCTTTTTTCCGTGTACACAGCGATTACTTTGTTTCTCGCCGAGCAATCGCTCCTGGCGTTCGGCATCGGGCTCATGTCTCGCCCAGACACCGCACAGGTCGTCATCGACCTTTACCTACTCGCTTGCATGGCGTGCATCTGGATGTACCGGGACACACGTTCTAAAGGCAAGTCGCTCACATCGCTGCTGCCTTACTTCCTGATCACGGCCATCTTCGTATCAATCGGTCCACTGTTGTACATCGTCGTTAACGGATTTGGACGCCAGTCGCCGGAGACAGGTATTCCCGATTACCCAGCTCCTTAAAGCGTCCCCCATCATGCGCATGCCTCCAGGCACGCCAGCACTTCAAACCGCGGGATCATAACCGCAGAAGACGATTGCAGCTCAAGGCCAATCAACAATCACTGCTTTCGGATCGCCCTGGCGCATCTGGGCCAGCTCAGCATCCGCCTTGGCTTGCGTCGCGTGGCAGAACTCGAAGGCGTTCTGGGTCTTGCCGGTCGGCCCCTTGGCCTCGGCCATGCACATCACCGCACCCGGCGCACAAACAGCGCTGTTAAGTTTGAAATCCCCCCAAACGCCAGGTTGTTCCTGCTTCACCTTGGCGATGTAGTTTTTGAGCGAGGGCTGCATGTCGCTCGCGGCTCCGGCGATCAACTTGACCGGGCTGACGCTAGCGCCGTAAGTGTGCTGGGTGGACAGTACGGCAGTGCAATACAGTGCATCGGCCGGAACCGCAGCAGCTACGCCGTTCGCCATCACCGTCGGCGTCATCGATACTTGAGTTCCGCCGGGCCCGACCAGAACCGGCACGATGCTGAACGCGTTGTTTCGCCATACCTTCAGGTTCACCCGCGAGCCAATTGGCGCTTTTGCAACGGCCACCCTGAAATCGATTGAATCGGCGATAAGCCCGTTATCCACTGCCACGATCACGTCTTGAGGCAAGATCCCGGCCTGTTGCGCACCGCTCCCCGGAACGGTTGACAACACCACAACCCCAGCTGGGGGAGCTGACAGGGCCATGGCCCGCTTCGGATCGATGGTGTCGATGCTGGCGCCGATCCGGCCACGAGGTAAATTGGCGGGCTGGCAAGCTTTTTCCAGCCATACCTGGCTGGCCGCTTCTTTTCGAGCCGTGGCGACCTGCTTCATGATCGGCTCGGCGCTCGCCTGGTACATCGGCACTTCGCTGAGGGACATTTCGATGTACTCACAGGACTTGGAGCGATACCGGTCGGGCGTTTCCCGGGTCACCAGTTTTTGCAGGTCAATGGGCGGCAGGCCTTGGGGCGCGGCAATGGTGGAGGTTGCGGGAGAGACGCTGGCAGAGTCCGCTGTCGCGACCGAGGAGACCACATAGGCGCCGGCCGCCAGGCCTACGGCACTGGTCATTACGCTGGTGTCCACTCCCCCCATGGGAAGCAGCATCGCACCGACTACCGCCGCCTCACCGAGGCCGCCATCAGAGGCACAGCCAGCCAAGGCAGTGAGCGAAAGTACAACGGCGAGCCTGGTGCTTGATTTGAAGGCAGGAGCAGACATTTCGCTTCTCGGTGATGGATTCGAATGGATCGTGGCGCATCATGGCAAAGTGCCTTTAAGTTGTATATCGAATGCACGTTCGCCCGGATGCCGCCCGTCTCAATCACCACGGCAACGAAGTGCTTGGTTTGAGGTTGGACAGGATGATGGCCAAATAGTACCTTGCCTGGACCCGCCTGAACGCCACGACCCCAGAGAAGCCCATGTCGACAAAATGCCTTACCGCAATACTGGTGCTCTCCCCGCTCCTGGCGTCTTGCGTCAACCCCATGTACAGCGCCGCCGAGCGAGCCGAAACAGCGGAATACCTGCGCAAGGTCAGAGACCCGGCGACCTACTACGCCATGGATTGTGAGACGTTCCTGGCAACCAAACGGGGTTGGGAACAATACCCCAACATGGCCGCCGACCCCGTTAACCTCGTGATCCAACAGGTCGCCACACAACGCGACTGTTCAGCCGGCAGCGCTCCTGTGCCCAGCGCGGCTGCGGTGGCCCCGACATCCGTGACGCCGGCGGCAATGCCCGTTCCCGTGTCCAATCAGTCGGGGTCCTTGGGCCTGCACATCACCCCTGTTACACCGACGGTGGCTCGGCAATTCGGCTTAGCCGCTGTCAGTGGCGTCTTGGTCTTGGGACCCGTACCCGGAAGTGGCGCTGAAAAGGCAGGCATGTTGGCCGGCGATATCGTTTTGCAAATTGCCGGGACTTCGGTCAATAGCCCAGCCGAGCTGACCGCTGTCGCCAGCCGTATTCGACCTGGTTTCGCGGCGCCGCTGAAAGTGTGGCGTTATCGGGCTCCCATCGATGTGCTGGTGGAAGTAGGCGACTCATCGGGCATGGCGCCCTCGGTAGCCTCTGCGCCTGCGGCAGTCGTCGCGCCGACGCCGAGCCTCCCCCTGGCCGCCCCCGTGACATCGCCAGCGAGCAATAGCGCGACAAATACTTCGTTCTGTTTTGCCCTGTTCGAGGCCAGGCAAGTCCAGGGGCTGAGCGACTATCCGTCAAGGGGCCTTATCACTCCCGTCTGGCAAGGCCCGGCACTGAGCGGCACACCGGCTCGTCTTGCCATGCCGGAGTTCCAGGCATTCACTCGGGCCCAAGGCTACGATGTGAAAATGCAACCGATGTTCTGCCAACCCATCGGCGCCAGCGAGCAGTGCCAGGCGCTAGGGTCGGAGAGCTTCATGCTGACCACTCGCAGCTTTACCGCGATGGTCAATTGCACTGAAACCTTGCAGGGCGTAGAAACAACCCGCGGTCTACTGCTCAAACAGTGGCCTCATCTGCAGACCACCGCGTGGCGTCCTTTGGCGGGTCAATAATGGCTATCTCTCAAGCCAATCTTCCCGCGTCATTTCCCAGATTTCCTTAGGTAACGTCCCACAAACGAAGTCCCCCTGCTGCGTCGCAATCATGCGCATGCCTTCATGTTCCGAAACTTTACGTGAAGCCAGGTTGCCCACCGCCTTGGGCACTTGCATGACGGGGCGGCCCAGGGTTTCAAACCAATGGGCGTTGATCGCCTCGCACGCTTCGCGCATGTAGCCTTTTCCCTGCCATTGCGGCGCCAGCCAGAAACCCCGGTTGTTGCCAGGCTGGTCGTACAGGCTGATGCTGCCGATGCTCTGTGGCGGATCGTCGGCCATCCGGATCATCCAGTGCCACTCGCATCCGGCGGCGACAGCGGGGAGCGCGTGGTCGCGTACGTATGTCAGCGCACCGTCATCCGGGTAAGGCCAGGGCACGCGACTGTCCAGGTAACGGACCACTTCCCAGTGTGGGAACAACCGTTGAATCACCGGTGCGTCCGTCAGCTCAAGGGGTGTGAGGATCAGACGGCGGGTTTGGAATGTGGGGATGGTTTGCATCATGAAAGTCCTTTTCAAACATCATGGTGTCCTTGAAAAACAACCCACTCCAGCGTTGTCCTCAATCCAGACGGCGACACAGATAGGCTTGGGTTTGATAAGGGAAATCAATAGTTTCACGCCCCCTCAAGGAGGGATGCGTGTCGATAAGATGCTGCAACTGATCACTCACCTTGGCCTTTTCGGCGGCAGGCAAGGCGGCGATGAAACTCACCGACAGGAAGCGGTCCATGATGACTTCCCTGGCGCTTCCTGAATGTGTGTATCGAAAGCAGGTCAATTCAGGAGTCGAAAAGTAGTTTCCTGTGAAGGGTAACTGCCACGACCCGGTATGAAAACGCGGAGTATCGCCTTCGTATGGAGTGATGATATCAGTGATAGCAGCCACCCAGTCCTCCGACTCATCACGTACGTTCCAGATCAGGCCCAATCGGCCATTCGCCCTGAGCACTCGGTAAATCTCGGCAAGCGCTTTTTCATTTGCAAACCAGTGGAAGGCTTGGGCACACACCACTGCTTGTGCCATTCCAGATTCGAACGGGATACTGTCTGCCGTCCCCTCCACAATCCTGACGTCCGGCAGGCTTTGGGCAAACTCGGCACGCATGGCCTCAACCGGTTCGACTGCAATGACATCGAGCGCCATGGACTTCAACAATCGAGTGAATTTTCCTGTGCCGGCCCCTAGATCGATAACTGCCGATCCCGGAAGAAGATCCAATTCTTGTTCAAGCCAGGCACTCAGTTCACTTGGGTAGTTCGGGCGCCCCTTGGCATAGGTGTGGGCTTGCGATGAGAATCCAATCTGGGCGGCCTTTTGAATGTTTGCCATGAGCCACGATCCTCATTGTGAATGTTGCATTAGCTGGGCTGCCCCTGGATGGAAGGGGAGAATTATTGCCTAGCCGTTTTCCGGATCTTCAACTGTCTTTCTGCGGCCTTTCGAAACCACCACTTTGTATGCACCGGTACGAGCCTCTTTAACCGAATGTGCGGTCAAAGGGTCGCTACGAAAGCGGTAATGAGCTGAGGTTTTCTTGGCGGGAGGGCGAACGGTTTGGATAGGCGTCGCCTTTGCCGAGGCTGGCGGCAAGAAAGCACTCGGCTCCATCGCAAAGCGCTCTGCCAGTGCGTACGCCATCTTGTGACTGATGGGCCGATCCCCACTGAGCACCTTGGACACCGCTGTTTTATCACCTATTTCAGGGAGCTCTGAACCGGTGAGTCCGAGCGCCTCCATCAAATCCCTGATCAGTTGCACAGGGATGCAGGTCGCCTCAAAAGCGGCATTCGATTGGCGAAACTGGTCGGAGTCGCGCTGGTAGGCCAGGATTTCATCCTCGAGTTCAACGAGAATTTTCTCCTCGGTCTTGCTCAGTTCGCGCCCATCGGTGAGTTCATCGAGCAAGTCAGTCGCACGCTCATAGTCGGCGTGGGTCTCGATGCCATGCACAAACTCGCCGCGCAAGCGCTCTAGCACCGCATGCAACTCACCAAGCGTTGCGATCACGGTCTGGAAATCGTTCCGGTCTGCGCTCATCGTTTTACCCCTTTGTTTCTTGCATACCAGGCGTTGGCCACGTCGTAATCAGCATGCGTGTAGATGTGTTTGACGTAGAACTTCTGCCGGGTGTAGTTGACCCCCGCTATCACCCTGAGATTATTTGCGCCTACGTCGATCACAACCCAATTCATTGCGGCTCGGGGCTTGAACAAATCGACACCGTGCGTACCGAAAAGCTTTTGCAGGTCCGCGAACGCCTTGGGGCGAGCCATCTTCAAAATGCGCAGGCAACGATCAAGTCCAGCCTTGTCGTTCGGGTACAAAATTGCAGCGTCGTCAAAACGTGATGGCGTGAGTATATCCATAGGCTTCCTTGTCTTTGAGCCAATGGCACTCTGGTTGTGTTTTTTAACAACTGCGATGTGTTGGCGGCAGCGGGACTCATACTGTGGCAAGTAGGCGATTTGGCCGGCAGCATTGGGCCAAATGGGTGATCACCTACACATCCGGAGACAAAATCATGAACCCAGACCATCACACCACCCGGGACCTTAGCTCCGCTTGCGCCTCAACACAGCAAGTTCACTCAACTTGACCATCTCGCAACCGCCTTGAAGCTCCACACCTCACCCCGTCACACACCCCTGCGGCACCTTCCCGGCAAAACTGTCCACCAGACTCGCCACCACCATCTCCCCCATCCGCGTGCGGGTCTGCAACGTCGCACTCGCCCGGTGTGGTTGCAGCACCACCTGCTCATTGCCAAACAACGCCTCGGGCACGTGCGGCTCATCGACAAACACATCCAGCGCCGCACCGGCGATTTCCCCGGCGGTCAGCGCCGCCACCAGGTCGGGCTCGTTGACCAGTTTGCCGCGGGCCACGTTGATCAGGTAACCGCCCTGGCCCAAGGCGCGCAGCACCTCGGCATCGATGATGGCTTCAGCCTTGTCGGCGGCCGCCGCGAGGATCAGGGCATCGCTGTCGCGAGCCAGTTGCTTGAGGTCGGCGACGAAGGTGTGGTTCACGTCGCTCATTGGTTGCAGATCGGTATAGCTGATCGGACAACCGAACGCCGCGGCGCGGGTTGCCACGGCGCGACCGACCCGGCCCATGCCGACGATGCCGATGCGCATGCCGGACACCTGCCGGGCCAATGGCAACGGAGCCAGTGGCGTCGGGCTCTGGGGCCATTGGCCGGAGCGCACGTAGCGGTCACCGGTGCACAGCCCTCGGCACACGGCAATCAATAGGCCGATCGCCAGGTCGGCGACATCTTCGGTCAGCGCGCCGATGGTGGCGGTCACGCGGATTCCACGATCCCTGGCGTAGGCCAGGTCCACCGCATCGGTGCCCACGCCGTTGACCGCCACCACTTCCAGTTGGGGCAGTTGCGCCATGAGCGCCTGGCTGATGCCCGTATGCCCACCAGTGATCACACCGCGAATGTTGGCGCCGTGTTCTTGTAGATAGGCTTGTTTGTCAGCCTGTTCGAAATAGCGCCGTACCGTGAACAGCTCGTTGAGCCGGGTATTGATTTCAGGGATCAGGATCGGGCTGAGCTGCAAGACTTCTGGCTTCATGTAGACCTCGTAACGGAATAGGAAAAAACTGATTCAAGCGTAATCAGGTGTGCTCGCCACGCATGCACACCCTCAAAAATGAACAGCGCCCAGGCTCAACCGCGACCGGCAAACGGCATGGCCGTGGCCATGACGGTCATGTTCAAGACGTTGGCCGACAACGGCAGGCCTGCGATGTAGCGCACCGCGTCGGCCACATGCTTGACGTCCACCATCGGCTCCACCGCGATGCTGCCGTTGGCCTGACGCACGCCCTTGGTCATGCGCACGGACATTTCGGTGAGGGCGTTGCCGATGTCGATCTGGCTGCAGGCGATGTTGTATTCGCGTCCGTCCAGGGCCAGGGATTTGGTCAGCCCCAGCACCGCGTGTTTACTGGCGGTGTAGGCGCTGCTGAATGGCCGCGGGGTGTGGGCCGAAATCGAACCGTTGTTGATGATCCGCCCACCCTGGGGCTGTTGCCGGCGCATCAGGCCGAAGGCACCACGGGCGCACAGGAAAACGCCGTTGAGGTTGGTGTCGATCACGTTTCGCCACTGCTCGAACGTGAGTTCATCCAGCGGCACGGCAGGCGCATTGACGCCGGCGTTGTTGAACACGACGTCCAGGCGTCCGTAGGCCTCGGCGATGGCGGCAAACAGTGCATCGACACTGGCCGGATCGCGCACATCGGTGGGCACCGCCAGGGCTTCGCGCCCCTCGCAGGCCGCCAACTCGACCAATGTCTGCAAGGGCTCGGGGCGGCGCCCGGCCAGCACCAGCGTGTAGCCGTCTGCCATCAGGCCCAGGGCCACCGCGCGGCCAATCCCGCTGCCGGCGCCAGTCACCAGAGCCACTTTCAATGTGTTGGACATGTGGATTCTCCCTTCTCGAATTCAGTCAGATGAACGCGGACCGACGCGCATTTCCAGTTCGCCGATGCCATCGATGCCGGCCGTGATGACATCCCCCGGCTGCAGCACATCGACGCCTGCCGGGCTGCCGGTCATGATCAGGTCGCCAGCCCGCAGCGCTACCGATTGGGAAATGCGGGCGATCACTTCACTGACCGACCAGATCTGGCTGTCGAGGCTGTCGCGCTGGCGCTCTTGACCGTTTACGTTCAGCCACAACTCGCCTTCGGGGTGCCCCGCCCGCGACACCGGCACGATGGCCGTCATCGGCGCGGCGCCGTCAAACACCTTGGCACCCTCCCACGGCAAACCGTTGCCCTTGGCCAGGCGCTGGACATCACGCCGGGTCAGATCCAAACCTGCCGCGTAGCCCCACACATAGGCCAGCGCCTGGCTCTCAGGGATGTTGGCGCCGCCCTCCCCGATGGCCACGACCAATTCGATTTCGTGAGCGAACTCCTCAGTCACCGATGGAAACGTCACGTCGCCGGTCGCCTCCACCACGCAACTGGCAGGTTTCATGAAAAACACGGGTGGGACTCGGGATTCACCCTGGGTATCGGGCCAAGGGTAGTTGCGACCGACGCAAAAGACCCGGCCGACGGGAAAACGCTGCGGAGTGCCGACAACCGGCAGGGTCACTGGCAGGTCCGGGGTAAAGACATACTCGGGCATATTCATCCTGGTAAAAGTCCTGATGGAAGCGTCAGCGTACGGCGGCAATCCCTGGCTAAGTTGGAGGAATGCCGCCTCGTGTTGGAGAAAAACAGCTTTTTTCCGGGCTCAGCGCACCTTGAGTTCAATGCGATACAAACGGCCAAGCAGCAACGAATAGGACAAGGTGCCAATCAGCGCCACACCGCCGATGAACCAGAAGGCCAAGGCAAATGAGCCGGTCTTGTGGACAATCGCGCCAATCACGATGGGGGTGACAATCCCGCCGATGTTGGCCGCCAGGCTGGTGATCCCGCCGGTCAGCCCGATCAGCTCCTTGGGCGCCACTTCCGACACCGCCGCCCACGAGGACGAAGCGATGCCCTGGGCAAAGAAGGCAATCGTCAGCACAGCGATGCAGATCACGTTCGAATCGGTGAAATTCACCAGCACGATGGACATGCCCAGCATCGACCCGACCACCAGCGGCAACTTGCGGGCAAAGGACAGCGAATAACCGCGGCGTATCAGCAGATCGGAGACGATCCCGGCGAGCAGGATCCCCACTGTCGCGCCCACGAACGGCAGCACGGCGAAGATCCCGGCCTTGATCATGGTCAGTTGACGCTCTTCGATCAGGTACGTGGGGAACCAGGTGAGAAAGAAGTACAGCGCCGAGGTGCTGGCGAACTTACCGATGCAAATCGCCCAGACCTGCCGATAGCTGAACAGCTCGGCGATCTGCCGCCAGTTGAACCGGGTGCGCTCTTGGCTGCTCTTGACCAGCCCGCCCCCGGCTTCGATGTACTTGAGTTCTTCCTTGCTGACTTTCTTGCAATTCATCGGGTCGCGATACAGGAACAGCCAAGCCACACCGAAAACGATGCCGAGCGCACCGGTGCTGTAGAACACATGGCGCCAGTCGTAGGTAGTCGCCAGCCACAGCAGCGCACCGGTAAACAGCGCCGTGCCCAGGTACTGGCCGCAGACGTAAATACTGCTGGCGAGACCCCGCTCGCGCGCCGGGAACCACACCGTGACCGCCCGGCTGTTGGCCGGAAACGCCGGCGCTTCCATCGCACCGACGGCCAGGCGCAGACCGAACAACGAAGCGAAGCCCGTGGCAAAGCCCTGGCACACCGTGACGGTCGACCAACTGATCAGCGACACCCCGTAGGTGAACCGGGAACCGAAGCGATCGGCGATGAACCCGGCGGGTACCAGTGCAATGGCGTAGGTCCAGGCAAACGCGGAAAAAATCAGGCCCATTTCGATCTTGTCCAGGCCCAGGTCCTTGGCAAGGAAGGGTGCGGCAATCGAAATATTCACTCGATCGATGTAGTTGATGATCGTCGCGATCAGCAGCAACGACAGCATGAACCAACGCCGGCGCGACGGCAGGCGCTCAGGCACCACGGCGTCCCGGGCGCTGGCAATTTGGGAGGTGTGGGAGTTCGACATGGTGGACCTCATTATTGTTAGAAGCGTCGAAATGTTTACGAGCAGCCGAAATCAATGCCCTCGATGCCGGGGCAGAACAATCGCTACAGGAATGAGAGGCGCGAACAGCCGGTGTCAGGTGTTCAGAGAGGCCTTGCAACAGGATCTGTCGCAGGAGCGGTCGGGAGGGTCAGCGTGAAACAGGAACAGGCTCATGATGTGCGCACCTTTTGATTGTTTTTGGATGGAGGGTCGGGTTGCGTGATCCAACAGTGGTCGTACAACCATTCAAAATCAACTGAGGTGTTAGATCATTTTTCCCGGTTGAAACCGTGCCCAAGAAACCTGTCCAAAAAAACAAGATCGCTGA
>NZ_JACNDD010000115.1:0-20990 GCF_017351395.1 Pseudomonas sp. FW305-28 | reverse complement strand
CGGGCGTGGTCGCCGACTTCCGCCAGGCCGCTGTCAACGCGAAGCTGGCTGGCTTCGACGGCGTAGAGATCCACGGTGCCAATGGCTACCTGATCGACCAGTTCCTGCGTGACGGCACCAACCAACGCACCGATGCCTACGGCGGCTCGATCGAGAACCGCGCGCGTTTCCTCAAGGAGGTGGTCGAGTCGGTGATCGAAGTCTTCGGGGCCAGCCGGGTGGGCGTGCGCCTGTCGCCGATCTTCAGTTATTTCTCGATGAGCGACAGCAACCCGCAGGCGACATTCGAATACGCAGCCCGGATGCTCAGCCGTTATGGCCTGGCCTACCTGCACATCGTGGAACTGGGTGAAGGCCCGTTCGACTTCCTCGAACTCAAGCGCCGCTTCGGTGGCCCCTACATTGCCAACGGCGGTTACAGCGCGGAACGTGCGGGCAATGCCATCGGTCGTGGCGAAGCGGACCTGGTGGCGTTCGGAACGCCATTCCTGGCGAACCCGGACCTGGTGGAGCGCTTCAAACAGGGTGAGGCGTTGAACACACCCGACGCAGCGACCTTCTACCAAGGCGAAGAACGGGGCTACACGGATTATCCGACCCTGGCCGAAGCCCGGGCGCAATGATCCAGGAGACGTGAGCCAGCAAGACGCAAAGCAGGGCTTGCGACGCCCTGCTCTTGCCTCGACTAAAATTGTACAAATTCACATTTTCTTGTACAAAAAACTTTCAAATGTATAACTCCTGAAGTAGGCTTCAAAACTTGTACAGAAACAGTTTTCTGTACAATATTTCGGAGCCTAGCATGTCCGCCTATCTCCAGCGTTTCGCCCAGGCTTTCGCCAAGCTGGACGCCAGTCGCCTCGGCGAGCTCGATGAGCTCTACAGCGTCGACATCCATTTCCAGGACCCGTTGCACCGGATCGAAGGCCTGACCGCCTTGCGCGAGTACTTTGCGCAGTTGTATGCCAACGCCCATGACGTGCGCTACGACTTCCACGCGTTCGATGAGGTCGCTCCCGGTGAAGGTTATCTGCGCTGGACCTTGCACTTTCGGCACCCACGCCTGGCAGGCGGCGCCCCCATTGCCTTGCAGGGTTGCAGCCATTTGCGCTGGACCGACCGTGTCTACCATCACCAGGATTTCTTCGACGCCGGCGCCCTGCTCTACGAACACCTGCCGTTGCTGGGACCGGCGGTCCGCTGGCTCAAGCGGAGGCTGGCATGAGCCGCATCTGGCTGACCGGGGCCAGCAGCGGCATTGGCGCGGCCCTCGCGGCACAGTTGCTGGAACAAGGCCATCACCTGGCATTGAGCGCACGCCAGGCAGAACCCTTGCAGGCGTTGGCGGCCCGCTATCCAGACCAGGTGCTGGCACTGCCGGGCGACCTGACCGACCCGCGCCAGGTCGCCCTGGTCTGCCAGCAGATCGAGCGTGAATGGTTGGCGCTGGACGTGGTGATCCTCAATGCCGGGACCTGTGAATACCTGGAATCCGGGCATTTCGACACCCACCTCGTCGAGCGTGTCATCACCACCAACCTGCTCGGTACCAGCCATTGCCTGGAGGCGGCCTTGCCCTTGCTACGCCGGGGCCAACGCCCGCATCTGGTGGTGGTGGGCAGCGCGGTCACCTGGCTGGCCCTGCCGCGTGCCGGGGCTTACGGAGCCTCGAAGGCGGCATTGCGCTACCTGGTGGAATCCCTGCGTATCGACCTGGCCGCCGAAGGCATCGACGTCACTCTGGTGAGCCCCGGTTTCGTCGATACCCCGCTGACCCGGCGCAACGACTTCCCCATGCCCATGCGCTGGTCAGCGCAACAGGCGGCACGGCATATCGCCCGGTGCTTGCCGGCACGGCCGCTGGACATCGCATTTCCCTGGGCCTTCACCGCCGTTCTACGCCTGCTCGGACAGTTGCCCGCCCGCTGGCGGCTG
The DNA here is from genome assembly GCF_017351395.1 of Pseudomonas sp. FW305-28. Taxonomy (NCBI): domain Bacteria; kingdom Pseudomonadati; phylum Pseudomonadota; class Gammaproteobacteria; order Pseudomonadales; family Pseudomonadaceae; genus Pseudomonas; species Pseudomonas sp. FW305-28. The sequence continues at coordinate 19,055 of NZ_JACNDD010000115.1, read as the reverse complement.
GCCCTGGGCCGGCGCCTGGCACGCCCCAACAAGGAATCTTGAGACATGCGCATCGCAATCATCGGCAGTGGCATTTCCGGGTTGACCTGCGCCTACCTGTTGAACCGTCGCCATCAGATCACCCTCTTCGAGGCCGACGACCGGATCGGGGGCCACACCCATACCGTGGAGGTCGATTGGCAAGGCCGACGCTATGGCGTGGATACCGGTTTCATCGTGTACAACGACTGGACCTACCCGAACTTCATTCGCCTGCTGGACCAATTGGGTGTCGCTTCGCGCCCTACGGAAATGAGTTTCTCGGTGCATGAACCGGCCACCGGGCAAGAATACAAGGGCCACACCTTGCGCAGCCTGTTCGCCCGCCGGCGCAACCTGCTGTCACCCGGTTTCTGGGGCATGCTGCGAGACATCCTGCGGTTCAACCGGCAGGCGACAGCCGATCTGCAGGCGCAACGCATCGACGCTGCCACGCGGCTCGGTGACTACCTGCACAGCCACGGTTACGGCCAGCGTTTCATCGATCACTACATCGTGCCTATGGGTTCGGCGATCTGGTCGATGTCGCCGGCCAGGATGCTGGAGTTTCCGCTGCAGTTCTTCGTGCGCTTCTGCCACAACCACGGTCTGCTGTCAGTCAACCACCGTCCGCAATGGCGCGTGATCGAAGGCGGCTCTTGCGGTTATATCACCCCGTTGTGCGCCGGGTTCCGCCAGCACATCCGACTCGACTGCCCGGTGCAACGCGTCAGCCGGGACGCCAGCGGGGTCAGCGTGACCAGCGCAGTTGGCATCGAGCACTTCGATAAAGTGGTGTTCGCCTGCCACAGCGACCAGGCCCTCGCCCTGCTCGAGGCTCCCAGCGCCGAAGAGACCGAGGTCCTCGGTGCCTTGGCCTACGCCAGCAACGAAGTGCTGCTGCACACCGATACCCGACTACTGCCACGGCGGCGCCAGGCCTGGGCAAGCTGGAACTACCGCCTCGGTGGACCACCCCAGGCACCGGCCGCGCTGACGTACAACATGAACATCCTCCAGGGCCTGGACGCGCCGGTGACCTTTTGCGTGAGCCTGAACCAGAGCGATGCGGTCGACCCGGCCCTGGTGCTTGCACGCTTCGATTACGCCCATCCCCAGTACAGCCTCGCCGGCGTCGCCGCACAGGCCCGCCAGGGTGAGTTGCAAGGGCAGCGGCACAGCTATTTCTGCGGAGCCTATTGGGCCAACGGTTTTCATGAAGACGGTGTGGTCAGCGCACTCCACGTCGCGGAGCATTTCGGAGAGCACCTGTGAACAGCAGCCTGTGTCGCGGCTGGATCGACCATCGGCGTCATGCCCCACGCGTCCACGCCTTTCGTTATCCGATCGGCATGCTGTACCTGGACCTCGCCGAACAGCAGCACGTGCTGGGCCTGTCGCGCCTGCTGCGGCCATGGACCCTGGCGCCGCTGTGCTGGCGCGAGCGCGATTACCTGCCGGCGCGCACCCATCTGGGCGTGCCCCTGGTCGACGCCGTGCGCGAGATCCTCGCCGAAAGCCTGGGCACGGCTCCGCAAGGTGCGATCCACCTGCTGACCCAGCCACGCAGTTGGGGCCTGTCGTTCAACCCGGTGAGTTTTTATTTCTGCCACGAAACCGACGGACGCCTGTCGGCGATCCTCTGCGAAGTGCGTAATACCCCATGGCGCGAACGTTACCACTATGTGCTGCCCGTGCGTCCGGGCGAACCCCAGGCGTTCCGGGTGGCCAAGGCGTTCCATGTTTCACCGTTCCTGCCCCGGGACATGGACTATCGCATGCGTTTCCTGGTCCAGGACGCCAGTATCCGTGTGCACATGGAGAACTGGCGCGCCGGGCACAAAGTGTTCGAGGCCCACCTCGCGCTCGAGCGCCAGCCTCTCGATGGCCGGTCGCTGCGCCGTCATGTCCTGGCCTTCCCATGGATGAGCCTGCGCACTGTCAGCGCCATCTACTGGCAGGCCCTGCGCCTGCTGTTCAAACGCACACCCCTGCACGCACACCAGGCCAGCCAAGGCGACCTGAGTATTGGCGAAACCGCCCACAAGGACTCCGACCATGCCCGAACCCACCCTGAGCGTCACTAAGGCCAGCAGCTCCTGCCTGTTCAACGGCGGCTTCTTCAAGCAGGCCGTGCTCGGCCAATTGCGCCGCCTGCGTCACGGCCACCTGTGCCTGACGGTCGATGGCGCGCCGTTGAGCTTCGGCGACCTCGCCAGCCCGTTGGTGGCCGAGGTCGAGATTCTCGACGACGCGGCCTGGGGCATGGTCGCCGGCAACGGTTCCATCGGTGCTGGAGAGGCTTATATCCGCGGCTACTGGCGCAGCACCGACCTGACCGCCGTGACACGCCTGTTCGTGGCCAACCTGGAAGTGCTCGACGCCATGGACAGCGGCCTGGCTCGCCTCAGCCGCCCGCTGATGCGTGGCTTGCACTGGCTCAACCGCAACAATCGCAAAGGCTCGCGGCGCAATATCATGGCTCACTACGACTTGGGCAATGAGCTGTTCGAGCGACTGCTCGATCCCACCATGATGTATTCCGCCGCGCTGTTCGAAAGCCCCGAACAGAGCCTGGAAGACGCCCAGCGCAACAAACTGGAACGCATTTGTCGCAAGCTTGACCTGCGCCCCGGCGACCACTTGCTGGAAATCGGTACGGGCTGGGGCAGCCTCGCCATCCATGCGGCGACACACTACGGTTGCCAGGTCACCACCACGACCTTGTCCGACGAGCAGTACCGCCATACGCTGCAGCGTGTCGAGGCGCTGGGCCTGCAAGCGCGTGTCCAGGTGCTGCGCCAGGACTACCGCGACTTGCAGGGACGCTACGACAAGCTGGTGTCCATCGAAATGATCGAGGCGGTCGGGCATCGCTACCTGCCTGAGTATTTCCGCTGCTGCGCCGCACGACTCAAGGATGATGGTTTGATGTTGCTGCAATCGATCACCATCCGTGACCAGCGCTATGCCCAAGCCCGGCGCTCGGTGGATTTTATCCAACGCCATGTCTTTCCCGGCGGCGCCCTGCCATCGCTGTCGATCCTGTTGAACACCGCCAGCACACAGACGTCACTCAACCTGCTGCACCTCGAGGATTTCGGTGCACACTACGCCCGTACGCTGCGGCACTGGCACGAGAACTTCCGCCAATCGCGCCAGGCTTTGTCGGAGTTGGGCTATGACGAAACCTTCCAGCGCCTGTGGGAGTTCTACCTGTGCTACTGCGAAGGGGGATTCCAGGAGCGTGCCATCGGCGTTGCCCAGTTGTTGTTCGCCGGTCCCGCCGCCCGCCCGTCGTTCCTGCCGGAACAACGGTAAGTCCGATGAGCCGCAGCGGCCTGCTGATCAACGCGCTCTGGCTGCAACTGGGCTGGTGGGGCTGCGTGGCCGGTGCCCATCAGCCGGGCTGGCTGCTGGCGGTAGCCGGCGGCCTGCTCGCCCACCTGGCATTCAGCCCGGCGCCCAGGGCCGAGTGCCATGCGGTGATCAGCGTCGGCCTCTGCGGCATGTTGCTCGACTGGAGCCTGGGTGCGCTGGGCGTGTTCGTGTTCGAGCAAGGTCCGTTGCCACTTTGGCTGGCGCTGCTCTGGCTGGTCTTCGCCACTGGTTTGCGCCATAGCCTGGCCTGGGCCACAAGACCGGCCTGGCGCGGTGTGCTGGCGGGGATGGCTGGCGGGCCGCTGGCCTATTGCGCGGGCGCACCGCTGGCCGGGGTGACGCTCCCCCTCGGCTCACTCGCAACCGCGCTGCTCCTGGCGCCACTGTGGGGCTTATGGCTGCCGCTGGCGTTGCGCCTGGCCGAATCGCGCTGACCGCAGGACGCCAGCGAGACGCTACCAGGGCTCGTCCAGAAACAGCGGGATGCGCAACGGCTCGACGACGCCCTCACGCTGACCACACATCTCATCATGAACCACCTGCTGCACCAACATGCACGGCAGGCGCGGCACGAAACGCAGCAGTTCCCGCAGGTGGGTGGTGGAGCGTACCGGCAATGTCTTGTCCGATGCGTCGAGCAGCGTATGCCATCCGTTGTCCAGCCGAGCGCGCAATACGTAGAGCCCGCCTTCCAGGGACAAGAGTTCCAGTTCGTGGATCCGGCCATCAACGGCCAGGTCGGTCAAGTCCTGCAAAGTCATGGCATGCCCCCGGCCTGACGCCGGAAAAACAACGTGACCTGGCCCAGTTCGACACCCAGCTTGCTCATGCTCGAACGGTTGATCAGCGTGTCGTCATCCATCAGGTACATCCAATCATCGAAGGTCACTTCATAGGTCGAACCGTCCACCGGCAGGTTCAACCGATACTGCCAGCGCAGTGCATTGCCGGCCACTTCTCCCCGGGCTTCGCCGATCACGTCGTCGGCACGCCCGCGCCAGCGTCCGGCCCCCTCGGGGGTCAACGTCCAGACCCGCCGCTGACGCGTGCCGTCGCTGTAGAGGAAACGCTCATCCAGGATCAATCGATCACCCTCGTGGCGGCTGGAGATGTCCACCTCGAAACGCTTGATCACTTCACCCGAGCGTTTTTGATAAATGCCCCAGGCCTTGACGGGCTGACTGAAAAAACGCTCCAGGTCCAACCGGGGTTGCTGGTCGGCGTAGTGGTCGACATCGACATTACCGCAACTGGTCAGACCCAATATCACCAGCAACGCCAATAGAAAACGGCTCATGGGCGAACTCCTGCATCACGTGAACTTTTAAGCCCAAGCAGTTGATTCCTGAGTTTTTTATCCTTGGTTCCCGGGTCCAGCCAGATGGCGAAGAAGGCTCGGGCGAATGCCGGGTCCATCACCTCGTGGGACAGCTGCCCATTCACATAGAAACGACAACCACGCCCCGGCAGGTTGACGCCGGTAATGCGACTTCCCGGCTTTACGTCGACAAAGGCCTGCTGCATGTGACCTCGCCACGCATCCAGACGCCCAGCGTCCAAGGGCGCTCCCCTGATGCGTTGCATTTCTGCAAGGCTGGTCTCGACCAGGGTTTGCGCGCTGATGGCGCGCCGGTAATCGAGTTCCAAGGCAAACGCCGTTTCAAGGCCGGGTAGCAAGGCTGCGCTCCATAATCGCGCCTGATACACCTCGAACCCGAACCAGGTGAAATCGGCCTGCCCGACCAGCCGTGTGCCCGGCAGTGCGAGTCGCCAATCGGACCAGACGTGGGCGCAATACAGTACAAGCAGGCCAACCATGCATCGGGCCAGGCTTTTCCTGAACGCGAACGACCTGATCATGGACACGCCACCGGTTTCTCAAGGACGCCCCAATAATTGTACAGAGATATGTATTTGTACAGCTTTTCTATGCCAACGAGAAAAGACGAGGGCTACACGCCGGTCATTCCAGCAACTGAACGATCCGCGGCTCGATCACTGCGGCCTCCACCTCAACCAACGCCAGTGTCACCGGCAGCTTGAAACGCCGCCGACCAGCGCTGCCGGGGTTGAGGTAAAGCCGTTCGCCGCGCCATTCGATGCTCGGCTTGTGGGAATGGCCGGTGATCACCCACTTCACGGCCGGGTCCAGCGCAGCCTGGACATCGGCGATGTCATGCACCAACAGGACTGGCCAGCCGTCCAGGTCGAATTGCAGGCGATCGGCAAGCTCCGCCGCCCACTCGGCACCCAGGTCGTTATTGCCCCGTACCACGTACAACGGAGCGAGGCATGCCAATTGCGCCAGGATATCGGGGCTGCCGATGTCGCCGGCATGAATGATCCGCTCACAGCCTTGCAGCGCGGCAAGTGCTTCGGGACGCAACAGGCCGTGGGTATCGGAAATGACGCCGACTTTCATGAAACCTTTCTCTCCAATCGTGTGTCGCCGCTCGTACCTGCCTCGTCGCAGTCAGCTAACATGCTGAATTCGAATAGGATAGGCTGCGCCGTGAAAAGTGCAGACCCGTCATGGAAAGGATACGTCAATGCTCGGACGCAAGCAGCCGGAGCCCAAGATCGAAAGCCCCGACGAGACCCAGCAAGCTGGGCGGGCCGGTGCGGCATTCCGGCTGACCGTGAGTTTCATGCTCGTGGTCGTCATCGCCTTCCTGGCCGTCGAAGGCTGGCGGACCTGGCGCGACTACCGCGCCGCTTTTGCGTCTGCCCGGGATTCGGTGACGAACCTGGCGCGGGCGACGGCCCAACACGCTGAAGATACCATTCGACAAGTGGATGTGGTCACCGCCGCCCTCGCCGAACGGGTGGAAGGCGATGGCCTGCAGAACATGGACATCCCACGCATCCATAAGCTATTGGTGCAGCAGGCTGCCATCATGCCGCAACTGCACGGGTTGTTTATCTATGGCCCGGATGGCCAATGGCTGGTGACGGACAAGGAGGCGATCCCGGAAATGGCGAACAACGCCGACCGCGACTACTTCCAATACCACCGTACCCACGAGGATCAAGGCGTGCGCATCGGTGACGTCGTCAATAGCCGCTCCACCAACGACCTGATCATTCCCATTTCCCGCCGCCTGAACAACCCTGATGGCTCGTTTGCCGGCGTATTGCTGGGGACCGTGAAGGTGAGCTATTTCGTCGACTACTACGGCGACTTCAAAATCGATGGCAAAGGCGCACTGGTCCTGGCCAAGCGCAGCGGAACGATCCTGGTCCGACGCCCCTTCGTCGCTTCGGTGATTGGCAAGAGCCTCGTCAACAGCGTGATTTTCAGGGAACATTTACCCACCTCCAACCAAGGGGTTGCCGAAGCCAAGGCCGTCGTCGACGACACCGAGCGCCTGTACGGCTACCGGGCCCTGACCACTTACCCGCTGGTGGTGGAAGCCGGCCTGTCCCGCGAATCGATCATCGCGCCCTGGCGCCGCGACCTGTTCAAGACCGGTTTGGTGCTGATTTTCCTGATCGCGATCCTGGTGGGCTTCGGGCTCATCGTGTTGAGCCAGCTGCGTTACCGCATGGCCATGGAGAAGCAGATTCGCAGCGCCCACCAGGCCATGCGCGACATGGCGCTGACCGACAGCCTGACCGGGCTGGGCAACCGCAGGCGGCTGGATATCGCCCTGGCCGATGAGATCCGCCTGGCCAGGCGCCAGGGTTCGTCCCTGGCCCTGATCATGCTCGACGTCGATTACTTCAAGCGTTTCAACGACAAATACGGCCATGCCGCCGGGGACGATTGCCTGCGGGCGATTGCAACCGCGCTCGGGCAGACCATCAAAAGGCCGGGCGACCTGGCGGTCCGCTATGGCGGTGAAGAGTTCACCGTGCTGCTGCCAAACACCGACAGCGCCGGCGCCACCAAGGTCGCGCAGCAAATCCTCGAAGCGGTCAGGGCCTTGAACATTGAACATGGCGACCACCCCTTGGGCATTGTGACCATCAGCGCGGGCATCACCACCTGCCAGCCGAGCGGCGAGGACGTCACCCCGGCCATGCTGATCAGGGCCGCCGATGCCTTCTTGTACCTGGCCAAGAACACCGGGCGGAACCGCTGGTGCAGCGCCGACTCGACGCCGGGGTGAACCCGCGGGAGTGCCGCGCATCGGTCAGAATCGTGCAAACCCAAGTCCACAGGTGCCGGCGAGGCGCCTGGCGGCTACAATGTGCGCTTCGACCGTGACCAGCCTGACTAAAAACAAATGTCCTTGCCCAAACATCATCTGGAATTGCTCAGCCCCGCCCGCGACGTGACCATCGCCCGCGAGGCCATCCTGCATGGCGCAGACGCCGTGTACATCGGTGGCCCGAGTTTCGGCGCGCGTCACAACGCCTGCAACGAGGTGGGCGATATTGCCCGGCTGGTGGAGTTCGCCCACCGCTACCACGCCCGTGTGTTCACGACCATCAACACCATCCTGCACGACAACGAACTGGAGCCGGCCCGCCAGCTGATCCACCAGTTGTACGACGCTGGCGTCGACGCGTTGATCGTCCAGGACCTGGGGGTGATGGAGCTGGATATCCCGCCCATCGAGTTGCACGCCAGCACCCAGACCGACATCCGCACCCTGGCCCGGGCAAAGTTTCTCGACCAGGCCGGTTTCTCGCAACTGGTCCTGGCCCGTGAGCTGAACCTGCAGGAAATCCGTGCCATCGCCGACGAGACCGATGCGGCCATCGAGTTCTTCATCCACGGTGCGCTGTGCGTGGCGTTTTCCGGCCAGTGCAACATCTCCCACGCCCAGAACGGCCGCAGCGCCAACCGTGGCGACTGCTCCCAGGCCTGCCGCCTGCCCTACACCCTCAAGGATGACCAGGGTCGGGTGGTCGCCTATGAAAAACACCTGCTGTCGATGAAAGACAACAACCAGAGCGCCAACATCCGTGCCCTGGTCGAAGCCGGCGTGCGTTCGTTCAAGATCGAAGGGCGCTACAAGGACATGGGCTATGTGAAGAACATCACCGCCTATTACCGCCAGCGCCTGGACGATGTCCTCGAAGACCGCCCGGACCTGGCCCGCGCGTCCAGCGGCCGTACCGCACACTTCTTCGTCCCCGACCCGGACAAGACCTTCCACCGTGGCAGCACCGACTATTTCGTCAGCGAGCGCAAGATCGACATCGGCGCCTTTGATTCGCCAACCTTTACCGGCGTGCCGGTGGGCGTGGTGGAAAAAGTCGGCAAGCGCGACCTGCAAGTGGTGACCTTCGATCCGCTGTCCAACGGCGACGGTCTCAACGTACTGGTCAAGCGCGAAGTCGTCGGTTTCCGCGCCAACATCGCCGAGCCCAAGGGTGAATTCGAAGAGGACGGCCAGAAGCGCTACCGTTACCGCGTCGAACCCAACGAAATGCCGGCCGGCATGTACCAGTTGCGTCCCAACCACCCGTTGAGCCGCAACCTGGATCACAACTGGCAGCAAGCGTTGCTCAAGACCTCCTCCGAGCGCCGCGTCGGCCTGGCCTGGGTCGCGCGCCTGCGCGAAGAGCACCTGGAGCTGACCGCCACCAGCGAGGAAGGCATCAGCGCCAGCATCACCCTGGACGGGCCGTTCGGCCTGGCCAACAAGCCGGAACAGGCCCTGGAGCAACTGCACGACCTGCTCGGCCAATTGGGCACCACCGAATACCACGCCACCGCCATCGAGCTGGATGCGCCCCAGGCGTTCTTCATCCCCAACTCGCAGCTCAAGGCGTTGCGCCGCGAAGCCATCGAGGCCCTGACCGCTGCTCGTGTGGCGGCTCATCCACGGGGTGGCCGCAAGGCCGAAACCAGCCCGCCGCCGGTGTACCCGGAGTCTCACCTGTCGTTCCTGGCCAACGTCTACAACCAGAAGGCCCGGGACTTCTATCATCGCCACGGGGTCAAGCTGATCGATGCGGCGTTCGAGGCCCACGAGGAAACCGGTGAAGTGCCGGTGATGATCACCAAGCACTGCCTGCGCTTCTCGTTCAACCTCTGCCCCAAGCAGGCCAAGGGTGTCACCGGCGTGCGCACCAAGGTCGCGCCGATGCAACTGATACACGGCGATGAAGTGCTGACGCTGAAGTTCGACTGCAAACCCTGCGAGATGCATGTGGTCGGCAAGATCAAGGGGCACATCCTTGACCTGCCATTGCCCGGCAGCACGGCGCAGCCTGTGGTAGGTCATATCAGCCCTGAAGACCTTCTCAAGACGATTCCACGCGCGCCACATTAAACAATATCCACCCGCATCCCCTGTGGGAGTGGGTGTTCACAAAGCGTGTGTCCACCACAGTTCCCCTGTGGGAGCGAGCTTGCTCGCGATGGCGTCAACAGGATCAGCATGGATGCAAGCTGACCCACCGCTATCGCGAGCAAGCTCGCTCCCACATTGGGTTGCGGGCGTTCACAAAGCGTGTGCCCCGCTCCCACACTGAGTGTCGGCTGGTTGGAATGGATTTTTCATTTCTGCGCCGTTTTCGCTTTTCCGGGCGACAAATTCTGTTCAAGGGCTCCCCCGCCGCGGGTTCATGGTGTTAGGTTGTAAGTGATTGTTTCATCACACGACACTTCTCCCCTGCAAAGGAATGCCTGCCACCATGAACTTCCCGTTCAAGCGTCTTGCCGTTGCCACCCTCGTACTGTCCAGCCTGTCGTCATTCGCGATGTCGGCCAACGCCAATATCACCGCACAACAAAGCGCGACCCTCGTCAAAACCTTCTCCGACACCTCCGTCACCGATTTCCGGCAGTTCCTCGCGGAAGTAGCCAAAAGCGACCTCGCCAAAACCGCGAACCTCGGCCCGGCCATCAGCGCCTTCCAGGACAACAAAACCCTGTCGGCTGAACAACAGAACGAAATCCATCGCCTGCTGGGCCTCTACGCCCGAGTGAAATACGGCACAGCCGCCACCGAGACGCTGAAGGAACTGGTCGCCATCCCGACCTTTCGCAAGGACGGTGTAGCCCAGCACGAGAATCCGGAATTCCTCAAGATCGCCGACAAGATCAAAAGCCTGGCCGAGGCGTTCAAGCTGAACTTCCGCAACATCGACAACCGCGTCTATGAGATTTCCCTCGAAGGCAGCGGTGACGAAGTCGTCGGTATCCATGCCCATGCCGACGTGGTGCCGGTCACGCCGCAAAACTGGGTGTTGAAAGACGGCACCCGCCTCGATCCGTTCAAGGTCACCCTGGTGGGCGACCGCATGTATGGCCGGGGCACCGAGGACGACAAGAACGGCATCGTCGTGGCGCTCTACGCCATGAAGATCATCAAGGAAGAAAAACTGCCACTGGCGCGCAACTTCAAGCTGCTGGTCGACACCACCGAGGAAACCACCGGCGACGCCATCCCCTATTATTTCGAACGCAACCCGACGCCCAACTACAACCTGGCGCTGGATGGCGGCTACCCGGTGGTGATTGCCGAGAAAGGCTACGGCACGGTCATGGCGAACTTCGCCCGGCGTACCGCACAGGGCAAGGGCGCGCAAATCACCGCATTGACCGGCGGCCTGGCGACCAATCAGATTCCGTCGACCTCCGTGGCCACCTTTACCGGCGACAAGCCTGCCGAACTGGCCGCCGACCTGCTCAAGGCCGCTACCGACTATGCCAAGCGCAACGGCGGCAATTTCGAAGTGGGCACCCAAGTCGTCGGCAAGGACGTGCAACTGACCTTCACCGGCGTATCCGCCCACTCCTCCGAGCCCGAGTCAGGCGTCAACCCGGTCGCGCGGATGCTGGACTTCATCAATGGCCTGGACGGCAAGGTCGCGCTCAAGCACAACCACATCACCGACGCCGCCCGCTACGCAGCCGACAACTGGGGCCTGGACTATCTGGGCAGCAAACTGGGGATTGGCTTTTCCGATGCCTTCATGGGCCCGCTGACCGCGTCCCTGACGTTCGTCGGGATGGATGAGAAGACCTTCAAGCTTGCGGTCAACCTGCGGGTACCGGTCGGCAAGCCCACCGAAGCGATCAAGACTGACATTGCCGATAAATTGGCCACCTGGAGCAAGAAATCCAAGGTCGCCGTGGCCTTCGATTACTCCATCGACGAGCCGATGTACCGCAACCCCGAGGGTGAATGGGTCAAGGCGCTGCTGGCCGTGGCCAGTGAGAACCTGGGCATGGAACACAAATACGGCACCTCCGCCGGCGCCACGTCGGTCCATGACCTGCCCAACGGCGTGCAATTCGGCCTGGCGATGCCCGACGTCAAGTACACCGGTCACAACGACAACGAGTTCAAGACAGTGGAGCAGTTCCTGTTGGACTTGCAGATCGTGACCGAGATGATGGGGCGGATCGGGCAGTTGCCGAAGTTGTGATTGTCCGAGCCACACCGTTCACTTGAAGCTTGCTTGCCCCTGAGGCTTGCTTGGTTCCTGTGGCGAGGGAGCTTGCTCCCTCGCCACAGGGTTGCTTCATTCCTTCATGTGAGTGGCGCTGGGATCGATGACCTTGGCAGTAATATCGACCAGCTCCAGCCCCCAATCCCCATGCAGGTACCAATCGTCCCCAATCATCTCGGCCGGGTGCATGGTTCGATCGGCACCATTCCCACAGGCCAACGCAGTGGTCGGACAGTAACGATCACAGCCCCAGCAAATGCGCTCGGGATGTTTGGGACTGATGGGAAAAGGCTTTGCCATGGCGACCCCGCATAACAGATGGGTGTGCCCGTACCCTACCCCGTCGGGACAGCGCCACCCTTGATCCCGATCAAGAACAGCCGCGCGCGAGCAACAAATGCTCCCCGAGCAAAATTTCGCGCTGAAAATTGACAAGAATCATTATTATTCGCAGCGAAGCTTCCTAGACTCGGCGCCATCATTTAGCCAACCAGGAAGTCATCATGCGCCCCGCTGCTCCGTTGTCCCTCGCCCTGCTGTTACTCGCACCGCTGGCCCAAGCCAAGGAATACCCCATCGGCGAACCGCAACTGTGCCCGGGGCTGGAAGTCGGTGCGGTGTACCTACAACCGATCGAAATGGCCCCCGCCGGCATGATGCGCGCCACGGCAGATTCGGATGTGCACCTGGAAGCCGACATCCGCGCCACGGCGGACAACCAGCAAGGCTTTCAGGAAGGCAGTTTCGTACCCTATCTCAACGTGTCGTTCCAGCTGAAGAAACAAGGCAACGACACCGAGCTCAAGGGCGACTTCCACGCCATGGTCGCCAATGACGGGCCGCACTACGGCGACAACGTCAAGCTGCTCGGCCCTGGCAAATACCAATTGACCTTCACCGTCCTGCCACCGGGTGGCCACGGGTCCCTCGGTCGTCATACCGACAAGGAAACCGGCGTGGCGCCGTGGTTCGAACGCTGCGAGCTGCATTACGAATTCGTCTACGCCGGGATCGGTAAAAAAGGCGGGTACTGAACATGCGCCGCCGATCCTGGCCGTCATGCCTGGCCTGGCTGATGCTGGCCGGTCTGCTGCTGCCGTCAATCGCCCAGGCCGAACTGCCCACCTATGAGTTGAGCATGCGCGACGGGCATTTCACGCCGTCGCAGCTGGAAGTGCCGGCCGGGCAACGCTTCAAGATCGTGCTGAAGAATGTCGGCCAGGGTCCGGCGGAATTCGAAAGCACGCCATTGCGCGTCGAAAAAGTGCTCTCGCCCGGCGTCACGACCTTCGTGGTCATCCATCCGCTGCGCCCCGGGCACTATCCGTTTTTCGATGAATTCAACCCGCAACTGCCCGAGGGCGGGATTCTCGCCCAATGATCGGCCTGCAGGAGGCATTTGCATGACTCAATCGATGTTTATTGTCTGGCGCGAAAGCGTCGAGGCGTTGTTGGTGATCGGTATCCTCCAGGCCTGGGTCAGCCGGCAACAACAGGCCAGCCATCTGTTGCGGTACCTATGGAGCGGCGCACTGCTCGGCTTGCTGTTGTCGGGCGTATTGGCCGGTTTGATCCTGCTGGCCGGCGAAGCCATGAGCGGCAGCGCCAATGAATGGTTCCAGGCTTCGCTGGCGTTGATCGCGAGTCTGTTGATCGTGCAAATGGTCGGCTGGATGCATCGCAACGCGGGGACACTGAAGCAGGACCTGTCGCGCCAAGCCGACCAGCGCCTGAACCGCCAGGGTGGCCTGGGCCTGATGGTGCTGGCGTTACTGGCGGTCAGCCGCGAAGGCAGTGAAACCGTGGTCTTCCTGTACGGCGCCGGCGCCCGCTTGCAAGGGCCGTCACTGGGCCTGTTCGCCGTGGGTGCAATCGCTGGCCTGGTGCTGGCGCTGTTGAGCGTTTCCTTGCTCCACGGCAGTCGCCGGTTCATCTCCTGGCGGCGTTTCTTCGCCATCAGCGAAGCGATCCTGCTGCTGTTGGGTGCGGCGTTGCTGGTCAGCGGCATCGAGCGGATCGGCGGGCAATTGCTCGCGATGGATTGGCCCGAGCCGGTGTACCGTGGCATTGGCGATGCACTGTGGAACAGTAGCGCGATACTGGACGACGGCCATGGCCTGGGCGGATTCCTCGCCGATTTCGCCGGGTATCGCGCCAGTCCCAGCGCGCTGACCTTGCTGGTATGGCTTGGCTATTGGCTGGCCGTCGCAGGATGGTTGCGGACACCCAAGGAGGAAAACCTGCCATGCCCCACCTGAACCCCTGGCTCCAGCGCCTGGGCGACGGCATGCGGCGCCACGGCGCGACCATTCGTGCCGTGCAATGGGCGGTGGTGCTGTTCTACGCGGTGCTGCTGGTGATACCCGCCCTGTTGCCATTGCCCAGCAGTCAGGCGCACCTGTTCGACAACCTCACGCTGTTGGCGCAGTTCCTGTTCTGGGGCCTGTGGTGGCCGTTCGTATTGCTCTCGATCGTCTTGTTCGGTCGGCTCTGGTGTGGCGTGCTGTGCCCCGAAGGCGCCTTGAGTGAATGGGCCAGTCGCTACGGCAAAGGCCTGGGTGTGCCGAGAAGCGTGCGCTGGGCCGGCTGGCCGACCCTGGCGTTCTGCCTGACGACGATTTATGGCCAACTCATCAGCGTCTACGACTATGCCCAGGCGGCGCTGCTGATCCTGGGTGGCTCGACCGTCGCGGCAGTGATCGTTGGCCTGCTGTTCGCCCGTGGCAAGCGAGTGTGGTGCCGTTACCTGTGTCCGGTCAGTGGCGTCTTCGCCCTCCTCGCCCGCCTGGCACCGATGCACTTTCAAGTAGACGAACAACGCTGGCTGGAAAACCCTGCGCCGCGTCGCCCCGCACCCAACTGCGCGCCCTTGCTGGACATCCGCCGAATGCGCGGCGCCACCGATTGCCACGCCTGTGGTCGCTGCAGCGGCCAGCGCGATGCGGTGCGCCTGATCGCCCGCTCCAGCAACCAGGAAATCCTTCAGTCAACGCCCACCACGCTCTCGCCCTGGGATGTGCGCTTGCTGCTGTTCGGCGTCATCGGCCTGGCCCTGGGGGCCTTTCAATGGACCGTCAGCCCCTGGTTCATCACCCTGAAGCAGGCACTGGCGCAATGGCTGGTGGCACACGACCTGTTCTGGCCGCTGCAAGACAACGCGCCCTGGTGGCTGCTGACGCACTATCCGCAACTCAACGACAGCTTCAGTTGGCTCGATGGCTTTTGCATCGTCGCCTATTTGGGCATGAGCGCCCTGTTGCTGGGGACTTCGCTGATGCTGCTGATGCGCCTGGCGGCACGACTCGCCGGCGATTGCGCAGAGTATTTGCCCCTAGCCGTCACCCTGACGCCCCTTGGCGGCGCAGGCCTGTTCCTCGGCCTGTCGGCCACCACCGTCAAGTTACTGCGCTATGAAGGGTTGTTGCTCGAGTGGGTGCAACCGGCTCGAGCCGGATTGTTGGTGGCGGCGATGGCCTGGAGCCTGTGGCTGGGTTGGAGGCGCCTGGAGCAGACGTCTGCATCGCCCGTTCAGCGACTGCCCGCCATGGCCTGCCTGATAGTGGCCAGCGGTCTGGTGGGTTATGGGTGGTGGTTGCAGTTTTGGGGGTGGTAACACACTAAATCCGGTGGGAGCGAGCTTGCTCGCGATGACGTTGCACAGCCAACATCACTGCAGCTGACCCACCGCTATCGCGAGCAAGCTCGCTCCCACAGGGTTTGGCAGGCAGGCACTCAAACCTGCGATCCCTCAACTACGCAACACGAACGAAGGAAACAACTCGCGCATCGTGGCCCACAGCTCCGGCTGCGAGGCCTGCGCCGAGACACTGGAAAGATGTGGGTCGAGCATCCGCGCGGTGCGCACCAGTTGCACGGCAAACCGGTTGACACCGCGTTCGCTCAAGCGTCTGGCCAGGGTCAACAGGCGTTCGGGGTCGAACAGATGCCAGTGCACCGTCGTGCGACATTCATAATCAACGCCGCTGTCCAGCAGGTGGTCGAGGCTGCGCCAGTTGGCGGCGCCGCTGCCTTCGACCCGGGTCACCTCCAGGGCATCTTCGGGCAAGGCCTTGATGTCGAACCCCACCCAGTCGGCAAGCCCGACCACTTTGGCGAAGGCCGCCGGCTTGATGCCGGCGCTGTGCAGGCCGATGCGAAAACCCATCTGCCGCACTTGCTCCATGGCCGGCGCCAGGCCGTCCTGCAAGGTCGGCTCGCCGCCGCTGAACACCACGGCGTCGAGCAGGTCCTGACGGCGTTGCAGGAACGCCAACACCCGACACCAATCCACCTCCTCGCTGCCGCGTGGCGGGATCAGTTGCGGGTTATGGCAATAACGACAACGCCAGGCACACCCCTGGCAAAACAGCACACAGGCCAGTTGGCCCGGATAATCGAGGGTGGTCAGGGGCACCATGCCCCCAACCCGTAGCACTCGACTCATGGACGCCCGGCCGCGCGTTCGGTGAAGTGCACCCGCTCACGATGCTCGGATTGCTTACCGGGGTTGAAGGCCGCCACCGGGCGGTGATACCCCATCACCCGGGTCCAGACTTCACAACGTTGACGCTGTGCTTGTGGAAGGCTTTGTGATGCATTCATGGGTGAAGCTCCTTGCGGTCGATGGATCGGATCAGTGAACGCTGCCTGCCAACTGCTGTTGCAGCAGCAAGGCCTCGTCGCATTTGGGGCAGAACTCGTGTTCGCCGGCCAGGTAGCCGTGCACCGGGCAGATGGAAAAGGTCGGTGTGATGGTCAGGTACGGCAGGCGGAAACGTCCCAGGGCCTTGCGCACCAGTTGCTTGCAGGCCTGTGTCGAGGAAATCTGCTCGGCCATGTACAGGTGCAACACGGTCCCGCCGGTGTATTTGCACTGCAGTTCGTCCTGCAGCTCCAGGGCTTCGAACGGATCGTCGGTGAAGCCCACCGGCAGTTGCGACGAGTTGGTGTAGTACGGCGCGACCGGGCTGCCAGCCTGCAGGATATCCGGGTAGCGCTTGAGGTCTTCCTTGGCGAAGCGGTACGTGGTGCCTTCGGCGGGCGTGGCTTCGAGGTTGTAGAGATGGCCGGTTTCCTCCTGGAAACGCAGCAACGTGGCCCGCACGTGATCCAGCAGTTTCAGGGCGAATGCCCGGCCCTGCTCGGTGTGCAGGCCTTGCTGGTCGTCGGTGAAATTGCGCAGCATTTCATGCAGGCCGTTCACGCCGATGGTGGAGAAGTGGTTGCGCAACGTGCCGAGGTAGCGCTTGGTGTAGGGGTACAAACCGGCATCCATGTGATGCTGGATGACCTTGCGCTTGACCTCCAGGCTCTCTTTCGCCAGTTCCATCAGGGTATCGATGCGTTGCAGTAACCCGCTGGTGTTGCCTTTGTACAGGTAGCCCAGGCGCGCGCAGTTGATCGTCACCACGCCCAGGGACCCGGTCTGCTCCGCCGAACCGAACAGGCCGCCGCCGCGCTTGAGCAGCTCGCGCACGTCCAGTTGCAGGCGGCAGCACATCGACCGCACTTGGTTGGGTTGCATGTCCGAGTTGAGGAAGTTCTGGAAATACGGCAAGCCGTAGCGGGCGGTCATTTCGAACAGCCGGTCGGCGTTCTCGCTGTCCCACGGGAAGTCATGGGTGATGTTGTAGGTCGGGATCGGGAAGGTGAAGACCCGGCCTTTCGCATCGCCGGCCTGCATCACCTCGATGTAGGCGCGGTTGATCAATTCCATTTCCGCTTGCAGGTCACCGTAGGCGAACGGCATTTCTTCACCGCCGATGACCGGGATCTGTTCGCGCAAGTCCTGGGGGCAGACCCAGTCGAAGGTCAGGTTGGTGAACGGGGTTTGCGTGCCCCAGCGCGACGGCACGTTGAGGTTGTAGATGAACTCCTGCAACGACTGGCGAACCTGGTCGTAGCTGAGCCGGTCCTTGCGTACATAGGGCGCCAGGTAGGTGTCGAACGAGCTGAACGCCTGGGCGCCGGCCCATTCGTTTTGCAGGGTGCCGAGGAAATTCACCATCTGCCCCAGGGCGCTGCTCAGGTGCTTGGGCGGCCCGGCCTCGACCCGCCCTGGCACGCCGTTGAGGCCTTCATGCAAGAGGGTGCGCAAGGACCAGCCGGCACAGTAGCCGGCGAGCATGTCCAGGTCGTGGATATGCAGGTCCGCCTCGCGGTGCGCCTCGCCGATGGCCTGGCTGTAGACTTCGTCGAGCCAGTAATTGGCGGTGACCTTGCCCGATACGTTGAGAATCAGCCCGCCGAGGGAATAGCCCTGGTTGGCGTTGGCCTGCACGCGCCAGTCTTCGCGATCCAGGTATTCGTTCATCGAAGTGGCGACTTCCACCAGCGTACGACGATCCCGACGCAGGCGTCCGTGTTGCTCGCGATAGACGATGTAGGCGCGCATGGACAGGAAATACCCGGCGTCCATCAGAACGCGCTCGACGCGGTCCTGGATCTGCTCGACGTTCAACCGCGACTGCCCTTCCAGCCGTGCCAATACCGCCTCGAGCAACCCTTCGGCCTCGGCTTCGGCATACTCACCGGTGGCCTTGCCGGCGGCGATCAGCGCCTGGCGGATCTTGTCCGCATCAAAGGCGACCACACTGCCATCACGCTTGTGCAAGCGGTTACACCCTACTGAGATCAACGTGCTCTGCATTTTGGCTCCAGACACTACATATAGGCTTTTTAATTTTTAAAAACACAATATGCAGTGGAGAGTACGGCCAAATGATCGAGTTGCAATTGATCGATATCAAGAATCGGGGGCGACGACCAACCCGCTTGGAAAGGAGCAATGCGCCTCGCACAAGGGATGGGAGTATGGCTGGGAGAACCAGGTTGGCTGGCAGGCCGCCTTCGCGAGCGAGCTCGCTCCCACAGTTGGATCGGAGCACGACCGTGAGAATCAGGTCGGCTGGCAGGCCGCCTTCGCGAGCGAGCTCGCTCCCACAGTTGGATCGGGGTATGACCGTGAGAACCAGGTCGGCTGGCAGGTCGCCTTCGCGAGCAGGCTCGCTCCCACAGTTGGATCGGGGTATGACCGTGAGAGTCAGGTCGGCTATAAGGCCGCCTTCGCGAGCGAGCTCGCTCCCAAAGTTGGATCGGGGTATGACCGTGAGAACCAGGTCGGCTATAAGGCCGCCTTCGCGAGCAAGCTCGCTCCCACAGTTGGATCGGGGTATGACCGTGAGAATCAGGTCGGCTATAAGGCCGCCTCGCGGTGGTCGTTGATTTCGGCGCCCCGTTAACCACGATGGCCGAACGCAGGCATTGTGGAGTGGGCATCCCGGCATGGATGCCGGGAT
>NZ_JACNDD010000114.1:0-21017 GCF_017351395.1 Pseudomonas sp. FW305-28 | reverse complement strand
CAATGCGGCACAATTGCGCCCATACGTTTTCAGATGCCCGGGCCCAACGCCCCGGCAGGAGCCTGCATGTCCCTGATCATCACCGACGACTGCATCAATTGCGACGTCTGCGAACCCGAATGCCCGAACGAGGCCATTTCCCAAGGCGAGGAGATCTACGTCATCGACCCGAACCTGTGCACCCAGTGCGTCGGCCACTACGACGAACCCCAGTGCCAGCAGGTTTGCCCGGTGGATTGCATCCCGCTGGACGAGGCTCATCCGGAGACTGAAGAGCAGTTGATGGCGAAATATCGCAAGATTACTGGCAAGGATTGAGCTTTTAGGCGGCCCCACAGGCCCCATCGCGAGCAAGCTCGCTCCCACAGGAGCTTTGCTTCAGGCACGAATGGTGTAACCACAGCAGATCCCTGTGGGAGCGAGCTTGCTCGCGATGAGGCCAGCAGCAATACCCAAGCTCCAGCTGCCCGCCTCACTCCTGCCGCTCAAAACCCTCCCCCACACACCCCAGGCACCGCACGAACGTGGCCCTGGCAGGGTCCACCACCAACGCCTTCCCCGCATCGCCGACCCCGCCGCCCAGCGCGGTAAAGGGCAACGACACCACGAATGCCCCAGCCCCGATCACCGTAGCGGCGAGCAGCAGCGGGCGGGCGATCAGCAGGTCACCGAGCATGGCGAAGGCCGGCGGATTCTGGATGGTGTAGCGCGGGTCGCCGCTGCCGCTGTTTGCCAGGGCAGGCAAACCGACACTCAGCAGCAGCGCTAGAACGACAGGTCGAAGCGGTTTCATCGGGCGATCCTTCGGCTAAATCAATATGACTACTGACTATAGACCGTCGGACGAATCAGCTCTGGCAGCGTGGGCACCAGACACTGGCGCGCTGGCCCAGGCGGATTTCCCGCAGCCCCGTGCCACAGACCTTGCACAATTCCCCGCCCCGGCCGTAGACGAACAGCTCCTGCTGGAAATAGCCGGGCTGGCCGTCCCCACCGATGAAATCCCGCAACGTGGTGCCGCCGCGCTCGATGGCATGGGCGAGGATGCGCTTGATCTCGATCGCCAGCTTCAGGTAACGCCCCCGGGAAATGCCTCCGGCAGCCCGACGCGGGTCGATCCCGGCGGCGAACAGCGCCTCGGTCGCGTAGATATTGCCCACGCCCACCACCACCGCGTTGTCCATGATGAACGGCTTGACCGCCATGGAACGCCCCCGCGACAGCTGGAACAGCCGTTCGCCATCGAACAGGTCGGTCAGTGGCTCGGGGCCGAGGCGAATCAACAGCTCGTGATTGAGCGGGTCGAGGCTCCAGAGCATCGCGCCGAAGCGACGAGGGTCGGTGTAGCGCAAGGCCAGGCCGGACTCCAGCTCGATGTCCACGTGCTCATGCTTGAGGGCCGGCATGCCGACCTCCACCAGCCGCAGGTTGCCGGACATGCCCAGATGGCTGATCAACGTGCCGACCTCGGCATTGATCAGCAGGTACTTGGCCCGCCGCTCCACCTGCACGATGCGCTGGCCCGAGAGCCGCACGTCGAGATCTTCCGGGATCGGCCAGCGCAGGCGGCGGTCACGGACCACCACGCGACTGACCCGCTGGCCTTCAAGATGGGGCGCGATGCCGCGACGGGTGGTTTCGACTTCCGGCAGTTCTGGCATGAGGTTCTCGCGTCAGGCGACGCCACGCACTCAACGAGAGGCGAGGTCGCGAATTTCCTGTTTCTGGGTCTGGAAGTCGTATTCCGACAAACCGATGTAGTCGAGCACCAGGCTCCCGACGCTATCCCACTCGTGGTCTTCGGCCTGGTTGCCGAGCACCCGGTGGGACGCACAGATGTTCTCGGACATCTTCAGGATCGCCAGCAGGTTTTTCAACTGGCTGTTGTTGCGTGAAGAGTCGTCGCTGAAGACCGCCAGGGCATTGTGGTGGTTGGCGATCGCCTGGCTGACGTGATCCGGCAGGCGCCAGGATTTGGAGGTGTAGTAACCGACCACCGCATGGTTGGTGTTGAACACGCGGTTCTCGGTGTCCACCACCCGGCACTCGGCGCTGGCATTGGCGTAGGCCTCCTCCAGCACACTCATGTAGTTGGGGAACTGCTTGAGCATTAACGGCACGCCGCAGTCGTGGAACAACCCCAAGGCATAGGCTTCGTCACCGTTCTCCAGGCCGACGCGCTTGGCCAGGGTCAGGCAGGTCATCGCCACGTCCTGGGCCGTATCCCAGAAACGGTTCAGGGTCACGATGGCATCGTCGTGCAGTTCGCCCTTGATCGACTGCGCATTGATCAGGTTGATGATCGAACGGCTGCCCAGCAGGTTCACCGCGCGCTGGATCGAGGTGATCTTGTTGCGCAGCCCGTAATACGGCGAGTTGACGATCTTGAGCAAGGCTCCCGAGAGACCCGGGTCCTGGGAGATCAACTTGGCGATGGTCTCCAGGTCCGGGTCGGGCATGTACTGCTCCATCTGCAGATCCACCATGATCTGCGGCTGGGGCGGCACACTGATCCCTTGCAGGGACTGTTGGATCTGTTCGGCGGAAAGTTCTTTGGACATGAGTACACACTCCGGGTCAGGCGGGGATTCTAACCCTTAAAGATGGATCCGATACACCGCCGGGCCACCGATCGTCCTTCAAGCCCGTCAACCCTTGCAACACGGTATACTCCCGCTCTTTTTTCCGGAGCGACGTCATGTCCCTGCCTAGCCTGCGCCTCAAAGCCAACGCCGACCGTCGCCTGCGCGCCGGCCACCTGTGGGTCTACAGCAACGAAATCGATGTGGCCGCGACGCCCCTGCACGGCTTCAAGGCCGGCGACCAGGCCGTCCTCGAAGCCGCCGGCGGCAAGCCGTTGGGCATCGTTGCGATGAGCCCCAACAACCTGATCTGCGCCCGGCTGCTGTCCCGTGACGTGAAGCTGCCACTGGACAAGTCCCTGCTGGTGCATCGCCTCAACGTGGCGTTGTCCCTGCGCGAGCGGCTGTTCGACAAGCCGTTCTATCGCCTGGTCTACGGTGACTCCGACCTGTTGCCAGGCCTGGTGGTCGACCGTTTCGGCGACATCCTGGTGGTGCAGATCGCCTCGGCCACCATGGAAGCCCACAAGGACGACGTGATCGCCGCCCTGACCCAGGTGCTCAAGCCCTGCGGCATCCTGTTCAAGAACGACTCCGCGGCCCGTGACGCCGAGGGCCTGAACCGCTACGTCGAGACCGTGTTCGGCCTGGTGCCGGAATGGGTGGCCCTGGAAGAGAACGGTGTGAAATTCGAAGCGCCGGTCATGGAAGGCCAGAAAACCGGCTGGTTCTACGACCACCGCATGAACCGCGCCCGCCTGGCCCCGTACGCCAAGGGCAAGCGCGTGCTGGACCTGTTCAGCTACATCGGCGGCTGGGGCGTGCAAGCCGCGGCGTTCGGCGCCAGTGAAGTATTCTGCGTCGATGCCTCGGCCTTCGCCCTCGACGGTGTCGAGCGCAACGCCGCGTTGAACGGCTTCGCCGAGAAGCTGACCTGCATCGAAGGCGACGTGTTCGAGGCCCTGAAGGAACTCAAGGCCAGCGAAGAACGTTTCGACGTGATCGTGGCCGACCCACCGGCCTTCATCAAGCGCAAGAAGGACCTGAAGAACGGCGAAGGCGCCTATCGCCGTCTCAACGAGCAAGCCATGCGCCTGCTCAGCAAGGACGGCATCCTGGTCAGCGCGTCGTGCTCGATGCACCTGCCCGAAGACGACCTGCAAAACATCCTGCTGACCAGCGCCCGTCATCTGGACCGCAACATCCAACTGCTCGAACGCGGCGGCCAGGGGCCAGACCACCCGGTACACCCGGCCATCGCCGAGACCCGCTACATCAAGAGCATCACCTGCCGGTTGTTGCCCAACAGCTGACACCAGGCGGGGCCAGTGCCGCAGCGCTGCGCCCCGCGCACTCGAATCGCATTCTGATCGCGGCCTCGGCTGCGATTTTTTTTGCGCGTCTGAATAAGTCCGCAGGAGAACTCCCACGCAATTACCAGAGCCTTCCTACTCAATCTCCCCGCGCCCGGCGGGCATGACGCATTAGGATTGAAAGCGCCCCTCAGGTACGCCTTGGACCTCGTCAATGACTGATCCGCAAAATCGCCTGGCTGCCCGCAAACCAGCCACCGTCGGCTTGTTGCTGACGCTGACACTGCTCGGCGTCTTTCCCATCGATGTCGTGCTGCCCTCGTTCCCCGCCCTGTCCGAGCATTTCGAACGCTCATCCGCGGACATTGCCCTGTCTGTCAGCCTGTTCGCGGTGGGGATTGCCCTTTCCCAACTGCTGGTCGGCCCGCTCTCCGACGTCATGGGCCGGAAAAACCTGCTGTTGATCGGAATCACCGTTTCCGCCGTGGGAGCCGCCGGTTGCGTGCTCGCCGACGGTTACGGGGCCTTTCTGTTCTTGCGTGTCGTCCAGGCCTTGGGGTGCGGTTGCTTCGTGCTGTCCCAAGCGCTGATCCAAGACCTGTTCACCGGCCGGGAACAGCAGCGCCTGCGGATCTTTCTGGTCACCTGCGGGGGGATTTTCATTTCCGTTTCGCCCCTGGCCGGCACCGGGCTGCAAAGCTGGATGGGCTGGCGAGGCAGCTTCCTGGTGTTCATTGCCCTGGCAATCGGTGCATTCATCAGCGCCAGTCGTTTACTTCAACGCCCTGTGGCAGACAGCCAACCCAGGCGCCTGGATTTCATCGCATCCTATCGAAAGGTCTGCGGCGACTTCAGCTTCATGGCCTATTGGTTAACTTCGGCGCTGGCTTTTTCCTGCCATTTTTCGTTCATCGTCATTTCGCCGCTGGTCCTGATCGACCAGTTGCGCCTCTCCCCCGAGGCTTTTTCCCTGGCGCTGCTGGGCTATGGGCTGGCCTACATCGGCGGGGGCGCGGTGGCGTCCGTGCTGAGCAATCGAATCGATCCACAGACGCAAATCATCACCGGGCTGGCCCTGATCCTCGCCGCAGGCCTCCTGATGCTGGGGCTTGCCAATCAACTGGGGTTGTCAGTCACCACCCTGTTACTGCCCATGATCGTGTGCACCACCGGGACGACCATCGCCCGCGCAGCCGCCCACACCCAAGCCATGAACAGATTTCCCGGGCGGGCCGGCACATCCGCCTCCGCCGGCAGCGTGCTGATCTTCATCGTCGGCGGGCTGACCAGTGCCGCGATCAGCCTCACCCCGCTGGACTTGCAACTCACCCTGGCCCTGTGCCTGGTCTTGCTCAGCCTGCTGGGGCTGGCGCTCAATGCCCTGGTCCGGCAGCGTGACAGGGGGCTGTTGGCCGGCTGAACCCTGCCAGTCGTCATCCCGTGCACGACATTGGCGCCCGATCAGCGCTTTGCGTCATTTCATCCTGGCGCCAGCGGTGTAGAATCGTGGCATTCATCGCCATTCATCCCCGGCGGGTTTATGAGCTCATGCCGAGGCGCGCAGCGATCCTGCAAAGTCATCGGCCACTTCCGGACACACGGCCAAACCCGGGTGCTCCAGACGTCGACAGAAGCTCACTTCCCCATTGATACCTGATAAGTACCTGATTAGCCGCCCGGAGTGCTCCATGCCTGATTACCGCTCGAAAACATCCACCCATGGCCGCAACATGGCCGGCGCCCGTGCCTTGTGGCGCGCCACGGGGATGAAGGATGACGACTTCAAGAAGCCGATCATCGCCATTGCCAACTCCTTCACCCAGTTCGTACCCGGCCACGTCCACCTCAAGGACCTCGGCCAACTGGTTGCCCGGGAAATCGAACGCGTCGGCGGCGTTGCCAAGGAATTCAACACCATCGCCGTGGACGACGGCATCGCCATGGGCCACGACGGCATGCTCTATTCGCTGCCGAGCCGCGAGATCATCGCCGACTCCGTCGAATACATGGTCAACGCCCACTGCGCCGACGCCATCGTGTGCATTTCCAACTGCGACAAGATCACCCCGGGCATGCTCATGGCCGCCCTGCGCCTGAACATCCCGGTGATCTTCGTTTCCGGCGGCCCGATGGAAGCCGGCAAGACCAAGCTCGCCAGCCACGGCCTCGACCTGGTCGATGCCATGGTGATCGCCGCCGACTCCAGCGCCTCTGACGAGAAGGTTGCCGAGTACGAGCGCAGCGCCTGCCCGACCTGCGGTTCGTGCTCCGGCATGTTCACCGCCAACTCGATGAACTGCCTGACCGAAGCCCTGGGCCTGGCCCTGCCGGGCAACGGCTCGACCCTGGCCACCCACAGCGATCGCGAGCAGTTGTTCCTGCAGGCCGGCCGGACCATCGTCGAGCTGTGCAAGCGCTACTACGGCGAAAACGACGAGTCGGTGTTGCCGCGCAACATCGCCAACTTCAAGGCGTTCGAAAACGCCATGACCCTGGACATCGCCATGGGCGGTTCCACCAACACCATCCTGCACTTGCTGGCCGCGGCCCAGGAAGCCGAGATCGATTTCGACCTGCGCGACATCGACCGCCTGTCCCGTCACGTGCCGCAACTGTGCAAGGTCGCGCCGAACATCCAGAAGTACCACATGGAAGACGTGCACCGTGCCGGCGGGATCTTCAGCATCCTCGGTTCCCTGGCCCGTGGCGGCCTGTTGCACACCGACCTGCCGACCGTGCACAGCAAGAGCATGGCCGAGGCCATCGCCAAGTGGGACATCACCCAGACCACCGACGAGGCCGTGCATCACTTCTTCAAGGCCGGCCCGGCGGGCATCCCGACGCAAACCGCGTTCAGCCAGTCGACCCGCTGGGATACGCTGGACGACGACCGTGAAAACGGCTGCATCCGTAGCGTCGAGCACGCGTACTCCCAGGAGGGCGGCCTGGCCGTGCTCTACGGCAACATCGCCCTGGATGGCTGCGTGGTGAAGACCGCCGGCGTCGACGAGTCGATCCATGTGTTCGAAGGCAACGCGAAGATTTTCGAAAGCCAGGACAGCGCCGTACGCGGCATCCTCGCCGACGAAGTGAAGGCCGGCGACATCGTGATCATTCGCTACGAAGGTCCGAAAGGCGGCCCGGGCATGCAGGAAATGCTCTACCCGACGTCCTACCTGAAGTCCAAAGGCCTGGGCAAAGCCTGCGCCTTGCTGACCGATGGCCGGTTCTCCGGCGGCACCTCGGGCCTGTCCATCGGCCACGCTTCGCCGGAAGCGGCGGCTGGCGGTGCCATCGGCCTGGTGCGCGATGGCGACAAGGTCCTGATCGACATTCCGAACCGCTCGATCAACCTGTTGATCAGCGACGAAGAACTGGCCGGGCGCCGCATCGAACAGGACAACAAGGGCTGGAAGCCGGTGGAAGTGCGTCCGCGCAAAGTCACCACGGCCCTCAAGGCCTACGCCCTGCTCGCCACCAGCGCCGACAAGGGTGCGGTGCGTAACAAGGCGATGCTTGACGGCCTGTAAGCGTCGTTAGTCGCAGTAAAAAATGCCCCGCCAAGTGCGGGGCATTTTTTTAGCGATGAGCGCAAATCCTGAGAACGCCGACAATCAATGTGGGAGCGAGCTTGCTCGCGATGGTGGTGTGTCAGCCAACAAGGATGCTACTGATCCGACGCCATCGCGAGCAAGCTCGCTCCCACAGGGTGTGGGGCTTACTGGATATCTTCCGGCTTGACGATCACCCAGTTCTTGTCCGCGGTAACCGGCAACCCTTCCTTGGCCTGGGCGGCGGCGTGCTTGGCCATCATCCCGTTAATCTGGGTCATGTATTTGTCCTTGCGGTTGACCCACAGGTGAATCCCGCCCTTGGCTACGTCCACATCGTGGAACAGCATGTAGCCGTCGCTGCTTGGCGTGTCACCGGCCACCAGCACCGGTTTTTTCCATTCATCGATGTACGTCAGGATCGCCGCGTGCTTGCCGGCCATCCAGGTCGCCGGGGTCCACAGGTACGGCGTGTATTCCAGGCCGAGGTTGGCCTTCTCGTCATATTTACCCGCGGTGATCTGCTTGCGGGCGGTGGTCAGTTCGCCGGTCTTGCGGTCCTTGAGCAACGTGGTCACGCCGATCACGTTCTGCGGCTTGAGGTTGTAGCCGTATTTCGGGTCCGCGGCGACCATGCGTACCAGCTCTTCGGAAGCGGCGGTCATGACATAGACCTCGATGCCGTTTTCCATCAACTTGTTGTACAGCTCGGCCTGCCCGGTGAAGACTTTCGGCGGGTTGACGTTGTACTGGACCACCTTGTCGCCATCGTAATAGGTGGTCGGCACCGGCTTGCCGGACGCCATCAGCTCATCGACATAGCCCTTGAGCTCCTTGAGCGTAAAGCCCGAGAACACCTGAGCCACCCACGGATAGCAGACCATGTCATCCACTTCGCACAGGCGGTAGTAGTAACTGAACAGGCTTTCCTTGTGGTCGGCCGTGTCCTTGAACGGCATCAGCTTCAAGGACGGGTCCAGGCTTTCCCGGGTGATGAGGCCCTTGTTCTCCATGAACGGCAGCAACGACTCCTCAAGGTCGTAGCGGTAACTGGTGTTGTCCATGTCGAACACCGCGTAGTTACCCTTGTTGGCGTTGGCCGCGATCATCGCGTCCAGGGCCTTGGCCTGTTCCGCCGGCCAGTGCTTGAGTTCGGTGGCGAGCACCTGGCCAGCGAGGCCAAGACTCAAGGCGACAGCGAGAAAACGAGGTGCGAGTTTCATCGGCATTTCTCCCGGGTTCAAAGAATCCGACGCTAACAAATGCTTGTGACAGTCCTCGCCTGTGGGCGACCGCTTACATCGTGATCACGCCAGCCGCGTATCCGTAAACGTCATTGCCTTATTCCATAAACGACAATCTACATGCTTTTTTAGTATTAATTCATTAGTTATCAGGCTGTTAGGCTCCCCGGTTCGCAGTCGCGGCTTCAGGCGACTGGCACAAGTCTGATGGAGCTCTCTTGATGAATCTGCCGCTGATCCTCAATCTGCTGGTATTCCTCGCCTTGCTGTTCGGCCTGGCGCAAACCCGTCATAGCACCTGGAGCCTGGCCAAGAAAGTGCTGCTGGCACTGGTGCTGGGCGTGGTGTTCGGTATCGCCCTGCACACGATTTATGGCGCCGGCAATCCGGTCCTCAAGGCCTCGATCGGCTGGTTCGACCTGGTGGGCAACGGCTACGTACAATTGTTGCAAATGATCGTGATCCCGCTGGTCTTCGCTTCGATCCTCAGCGCCGTGGCCCGCCTGCACAACGCCTCGTCCCTGGGCAAGATCAGCTTCCTGACCATTGGCACGCTGCTGTTCACCACCGCCATCGCCGCGCTGATCGGCATCGGCCTGACCAACCTGTTCGGCCTCACCGCCGAAGGCCTGGTGGCCGGCACTCAGGAACTGGCACGCCTGCAAGTGATCCAGAGCGACTACGCCGGCAAGGTCGCCGACCTGAACATCCCACAACTGCTGCTTTCGTTCATTCCGCAAAACCCCTTTGCCGACCTGGCGCGGGCCAAGCCGACGTCGATCATCAGCGTGGTGATCTTCGCCGCGTTCCTCGGTGTCGCGGCGTTGCAGTTGCTCAAGGATGACGTGGAGAAAGGCCAGAAAGTGATCAACGCCATCGACACCCTGCAAAGCTGGGTGACGCGCCTGGTGCGCCTGGTGATGAAGCTGACGCCGTACGGTGTGCTGGCGCTGATGACCAAGGTGGTGGCCGGTTCCAACCTGCAAGACATCATCAAGCTCGGCAGTTTTGTCGTGGTGTCGTACCTCGGGCTGGGCCTGATGTTCGTGGTCCATGGCCTGTTGGTGTCTGCGGCCGGGATCAACCCGTTGCGCTTCTTCCGCAAGATCTGGCCGGTGCTGACCTTCGCCTTCACCAGCCGCTCCAGCGCCGCCACCATCCCGTTGAGCATCGAAGCCCAGACCAGCCGCCTCGGCATCCCACGGGCGATTGCCAGCTTCAGCGCCTCGTTCGGCGCCACCATCGGCCAGAACGGTTGCGCCGGCCTTTATCCGGCCATGCTCGCGGTGATGGTCGCACCGACGGTGGGCATCAACCCGCTGGATCCGGTCTGGATCGCGACGCTGGTGGCGATCGTGACGTTGAGTTCAGCCGGGGTGGCCGGGGTCGGTGGCGGCGCGACGTTCGCCGCGCTGATCGTGCTGCCGGCCATGGGCTTGCCGGTCGCGCTGGTCGCCTTGCTGATTTCCGTCGAGCCATTGATCGACATGGGCCGTACGGCGTTGAACGTCAGTGGCTCGATCACCGCCGGGGCGATTACCAGCCAGGTGATGCAGCAGACTGACAAGGCCTTGCTCGATGCCGAGGAGCATGGGGAGTTGGTGCACGCTTGACTGCCTGACACCTGTGGGAGCAAAGCTTGCTCGCGATCCGGGCGCCTCGGTCCATGGAAGACCGCGTCGCTTTCATCGCGGGCAAGCCTTGCTCCCACAGGCATGCTCCCACAGGGCTTACAGCTTCTCCCACACCTCAAAGCTGTAGGCCGGCTTGTCCCCTTCCGCCGGGTTCGGCTGGTTCGAGACCAACGCCCACTGGCTCGAATCAAATTCCGGAAACCAGGCATCCCCCTCCGGGCTCAGCGCCACGCGGGTCAGGTACAGTCGATCCGCCTGCGCCAGGGCCTGGGCGTACAGCTGGGCGCCGCCGATCAACATCAGCTCATCGACGCCCTGCTCCAGTGCCCAGGCCTCGGCCCGCGCGACTGCGGCCTCCAGGGTGGAAAACACTTCCGCACCTTCCAGCACCAGGTCCGGCTGGCGACTGACCACGATGTTCAAGCGCCCGGGCAGCGGGCGGCCGAGGGAATCCCAGGTCTTGCGTCCCATGATGATCGGCTTGCCCAAGGTGGTGGCCTTGAAGTATTTGAAATCCCCCGGCAGGTGCCAGGGCATGCTGTTGTCGACGCCGATCACGCGGTTTTCACCGAGGGCTGCGATCAGGCTTAAGGGGAGAGTTTTGTTCATGGCCGCGAGGATACCAGAGGCCCGGCGTACCCCGACAGGCATCACAGCGGTTATGCTCAACCCTCATTCGAGCAACGGAAGCCCCCGTGACAGCACTGCAGAACCTCTGGTTGACCGAGACGATCCGCCTGCGTGAAGAACACGCCGGCCCCCTCGAGGACCAGGAAGCCAATCGCCTGGCCCGCGCGGCAGGCGGCGATCTTTGCACCCGCATCCGCCACCGCGCCCGCTGGCTGGCCGAGCGCGATGGCCTCACCCAAGCCCTGCGCCATTGGCTGCAAGGGGCACGCCTGGCGCTGATCGTGCTGGCGGTGCTCGCCATCATCAGCGGCGCCGGCCTCGGGTTCGCCGCCCTCGGCGACGGCCAGGCCCCGGTCAATGTGTTCTGGGCCCTGGGCAGTCTTTTGGGGCTGAACCTGATCCTGCTCGTCGGTTGGGTCCTGGGCCTGTTCTTCGCGGGCGAGCAAGGTGCAGCGCTGGGGCGCCTGTGGCTGTGGCTCAGCGAAAAACTCGCCCGGGATGCCAAGGCCGCCCAACTGGCACCGGCCCTGCTTCTGTTGCTGCAACGGCACAAGCTCAACCGCTGGGCCCTCGGTGCGCTGGTCAACGGCGTGTGGTTGCTGGCGATGCTCAGCGCGCTGGTCATCCTACTGATGCTGATGGCGACCCGGCGCTATGGCTTTGTCTGGGAAACCACCCTCCTCGGCAGCGAGACCTTCGTCGCCATGACCCGTGGCCTCGGCGCGTTGCCTGCCCTGTTGGGCTTCAGTGTGCCGACGGTGGAGATGATCCGCGCCAGCGGCGACGGCGCCCTGGCCATCGAAAGCGCCCGCCAGGCCTGGGCCGCCTGGCTGGTCGGCGTGCTGCTGGTCTATGGCGTGCTGCCGCGCCTGGGCCTGGCGTTGCTGTGCTTGTGGCGCTGGCGACGCGGTCGCGCCACATTGCACC
The DNA here is from genome assembly GCF_017351395.1 of Pseudomonas sp. FW305-28. Lineage (NCBI taxonomy): Bacteria > Pseudomonadati > Pseudomonadota > Gammaproteobacteria > Pseudomonadales > Pseudomonadaceae > Pseudomonas > Pseudomonas sp. FW305-28. Next base: position 9,136 of record NZ_JACNDD010000114.1, on the reverse strand, counting down.
TGGATTTGAACCTGCCGGGCTACGCCCAACTGCGTGAACGGCTGATGCCCAGCAGCGAGCGCCTGGGCGTCAACGACGCCGCACCCGCGCAGTTGCACCCCATCGAAAGTGCCGTCGGCGCGATGGACAGCGACGGCGCGCTGCTGGTGGCGATCGAACTGGACGATCGGCCCTGGCCGCCCAAACTGCCCGAAACCGTGAAAAGCGCCGGCATTCTCGACAGCCGCGAGTCGCGCCACAAACTCCTGGAGCAACTGTCGCGCTTTCCACCCGCACGCCTGGCCATTGCCTGTGACCCACGCCGTTCACCGGACCGGGGCAGCCTGGCACTGATCGCCGAGCTGGCCCGCAGCGCCAGCGCCACCCGCGTCTGGCTGTTGCAGGCGCCGCCCGGCGAAGCCCTGGACGCCGAACGCCTGGGCGACTGGCACAACGCGCTGCAGCAGTTGCAGCTACCCTTCGCCGACTGCATGCCCTTGAACTGGCTGGAGACCGGCCATGACTGAACCCATGAAGCCGTTGAAGCTGGCCGTGGTCGGCCATACCAACGTCGGCAAGACCTCCCTGCTACGCACCCTGACTCGGGACGTCGGCTTCGGTGAGGTGTCCCACCGTCCGAGCACCACCCGGCACGTCGAGGGCGCACGGTTGTCGGTGGATGGCGAAGCGCTGCTGGAGCTGTACGACACGCCGGGCCTGGAAGACGCCATCGCCCTGCTCGATTACCTCGAGCGCCTGGAACGCCCTGGCGAACGCCTGGACGGCCCGGCGCGCCTGGCTCGCTTCCTCGAGGGCAGCGAGGCGCGGCAACGCTTCGAACAGGAAGCCAAGGTGCTGCGACAATTGCTCGCCAGCGACGCCGGGCTGTATGTGATCGATGCCCGTGAGCCGGTGCTGGCCAAGTACCGCGATGAATTGGAAGTCCTCGCCAGTTGTGGCAAACCGCTGCTGCCGGTATTGAATTTCGTCAGCAGCGCCCACCATCGCGAGCCCGACTGGCGCGAAGCCCTGGCGCGATTGGGGCTGCACGCCCTGGTGCGTTTTGACAGCGTCGCCCCGCCCGAGGACGGCGAGCGGCGCCTGTATGAAAGCCTCGCGTTGTTGCTGGAAAGCGCCCGCGGGCAACTGGAGCGACTGGTCGCCGACCAACAGGCCCAACGCCTGGCCCGCCAGCAGAGCGCGGCGCGCTTGATCGCCGAATTGCTGATCGACTGCGCCGCCTGCCGACGCAGCGTGGCCAGTGATGCCGAGCTGGAACGCGAGGCCATCAGTGAGCTGCGCAACGCGGTGCGTCAGCGCGAACAGCGCTGCGTCGAAGCCCTGCTCAAGCTCTACGCGTTCCGCCCCCAGGACGCGGCCGCCAGCGACCTGCCGCTGCTCGACGGACGCTGGGGCGATGATTTGTTCAACCCCGAGACCCTCAAGCAACTGGGCGTACGCGTCGGCGGCGGAATCGCGGCAGGCGCGGCGGCCGGCGCTGGCGTGGACTTGCTGGTGGGCGGCCTGACCCTCGGTGCCGCCGCCCTGGCCGGGGCCATTGTCGGCGGCACCCTGCAAACCGCCCGCAGCTACGGCAACCGGCTGATGGGCAAGCTCAAGGGGCAACGGGAACTGACGGTGGACGATGGCGTGCTGCGCCTGCTGGCCCTGCGCCAACGACAATTGCTGCAAGCCCTCAACCTGCGCGGCCACGCGGCGATGGACAGCATCCGCATCGCCACGCCCCAGGACAAGACCTGGCGCGAGGGCAAGCTGCCCGACGCCCTGAACAAGGCCCGGGCGCATCCACAATGGTCATCCCTCAATCCCCAGGCGCGGTTGAGCCAGGCAGAACGCCAGGAGCTGATCGAGCAGTTGGCCGAGCAGCTCTAAGCGACACAAAACCCTCTGGCAAGCACACAAGACCTGTGGCGAGGGAGCTTGCTCCCGCTGGGTTGCGAAGCAACCCCAAAACCTGACACCTTGGTGTGTCAGGCCTACCGCGCTTCAGCATTTCGTGGCCCAGCGGGAGCAAGCTCCCTCGCCACAAAAGCAATCCATCAATCGTTGTTCAAGGCCTTGAGGGCCGCCGCCGCTTCAGCCAACTCCAGCTCACTGAACACTTGCACCCCATGGCGCTTGAGCAACGCCGCCGTCACGCCTTCGCCACTGACCTTCACACCGCTGAACGTCCCGTCATAGGTCAGCAGATTGCCGCACGACGGGCTGTTGGCCTTGAGCACGGCGATACGGATGCCGTGTTCACGCACCTGTTCCAGCGCTTGATACGCGCCCGACAAAAACTGCGCACTGACATCTTCACCGTCGGTAGTGATCACGGCTGCGTGGCCGTCGAGCACTTGTCCACCCTGCCCGCCGGGAATCTCCGCCGCCGCCCGGGGCGTGGGCAGGCCGCCGGCGACTTCCGGGCACAGCGCCACGATCCGGCCTTCGTCGAGCCAGTGCTGAAGCTGATCGAACGGCCCGCTGGCACCGCCGTCGTAGCGCACGCGATGGCCGAGCAGGCAGCGACTGACCAGGATCTTTTCCATCGTCAGAACAACTCGTTGCCGCGGCGTCGGAACCACCCCGTCAAGGACAGGCGATCCCGGGTGGCCGGCAGTACTTCGTGGGGGATATCCCCCGACAGGAACACCACCAGGCAACCGCCGATGGGCACCACATCACGCTCCACGCCATCCTCCAGATACATGCGCAACTGGCCGCCGTGCTCCGGCAGCCAATCGTCATTGAGGTAGAGCACCGCAGACACCGCGCGTCGGTCGTCATCGCGAAAGCGGTCGACATGCTTGAGGTAAAACGCACCGGGCGGGTACAGGGCGAAATGGCTTTCGAAATCCTCCAGCCCCAGGAACAGCCCGCGATTCATCGCCTCGCGCAGGCTGTCCATCAACCCCAGGTAACGGTCGCAGGCTGGTGCCTGGCCGGGTTCGATCCACTGGATGCGATCACCCCGAATGCCTTCGCGAATCTCCGAGAACGGCCCGCGCCCGACCGCTGCCGGAGCCAGCTCGCCCTCGGCGGCACGCTGACGGCATTCGGCCGCCAGGGCACGGGTCAGCGCGTCCGGCAGGAAGAGGTTCTGCTGCGACCAGCCGCGCTCGGCCAGGTCGTCGACGATACGTAACAGCAGCGGGTGATCAGAAGGTATTTGCATGGCGCGCATAGTATGCCTGTGCCTGCAAAACCGACAGCGCCACGCAGCGGGTTCGCTGCGTCGGATAGCAACACCGTACGAACTTGATACGAATTCTCGACAAGACCCCACACCCCACGGAGAATAGTCGGCTGCTGACAGGAGTCCCTATGCGCCGTTTGCTTTTCTCACTGTTGATGTTCTGCGTTTTGCCCGCCTGGGCAGACAGCTACGACCAGTTGTACAAGGTCGCCGGCTGGCCGGAACAGCGGGCGCATTTCAATGATGCCTTGAGCGCCGCCCAGCAGCGCTATCAGAGCAGCCTGCCGCCGGCGGTGTTCCAGGCCCTGGTCAACAACAGCAATCAACGTTTCGCCCCCCAGGCCATGGACCAGCGGGCCGAGGCACAAATACGCAGCAAGCTTCGAGACCCGAACCCGGCCCTGGCCTTTTTCCAGTCGCCCCTGGGCCGCAAGGTCGTGGCGGCCGAGTTGCTGGCGACCCGGCGCGATCAATTGGCGAAAAACGCCAAGGGCTTGCCGAAGATGCAAGCCAGCGACAACCGCCTGCTGATCATCGGCCACCTGGCCCAGGCCCTGCCCGCCCGCGAAGCCGGCGCCGAAGTCAGCCTGGCGATCGCCGGCGTGGCGGCCGACAGCCTGAGTTCGATGATCCCCGGCCTGCTGGGGGCCGGCCAGGCCCAAGGCATGCTCAACGGCCAGCGCCAGCGACTGATGGAGCAGATCGGCGCGGACCTGAACAACACCCTGCTCTACGTCTACCGCGACCTGTCGGACACCGAGCTGGAAGAGTTCGCCACCTTCGCCGAATCGGCCGAGGGCCAGGCTTATTACCAGGCGGCTTTGGCGGCGATCCGGGCGGGGTTGGCGGTGGGGCAGACGCTCGGGCAATAGTTCAGCACCGCTATCGCGAGCGAGCTCGCTCCCACAAGGGGCTTGAGTGAACTCAGGTTTCGCGAGCACCAAAGGTCCAATGTGGGAGCGAGCTTGCTCGCGATAGCAATAGCCCGGTCACCGCCGAACCCGACTCATCCGCTTGGTCAGAAACCCAAACATCTCCTGCCGCAACGCCAAGGCCTCATTGGCCAGGTGATGCCGCCCCTGCGGCAACATCAACACCTGCGGCCGGTCGAACTTGCTGCGCAGCACTTGCAGGTTGTGCGTCCAGTCCACCGTCATGTCCGCCTGCCCCTGCACGATCAAGGGCTGGCGCGAACTGCTCGGGGCCGCTTCGATACGCTTGATCCATCGCGCCAATGCCCCCACCCAGGCAGTAGGCAGGCGCAGCGGTTGCAGCGGGTCGGCTTGCAGAAATGGCAGAAACTGCGGGTCGGTGGAGTTCTCACTGAAACGCCGGGCGATACCCGTCACAAACGGCTTGAGCAAGTAATAACTCAGGCGCGACCAGCCCCAGGCCCGTGGCCGTACCAGGGGTGACAGCAGGATGACCTGGCCCTGGGCCGGGCTCTGCGCGCCGTGGTTGAGCACGTGATCGACCACAATCGCCCCGCCGGTGCTCTGCCCGCACAGGTGCCAGGGGTGCGGCAGGTCCAGCGTCGCGGCCTCGGCCAACAACCCTTGCAAGGTGGCCTGGTACTCGGCGAAATCCTCGATGCTGGCGCGTTCGCCGCTGGACAGGCCATGGCCCGGCAGGTCGCAGGCGATCACCGCGAACTTCTGCTCCAGGGCCCACTCGATCAAGTGCCGGTACAACCCCATGTGGTCGTAGTAACCGTGGAACACAAACAACGTCGCCACGGCCTTTTCCGGCCACCAGACTTGGCTGACGACCTCATACCCGCCCACCTCGAAACGTCCCAACCCTTTGCGCACACTGCGCTGGGGAAAATCCAGCCCGTAGAACCGCTGGTAAGCCTGGGCTTGCTCGGACAGGGCTTGCCACTGGGCCAGCGGTTGCAGGCTGGCACGCAGGAGATCGGGGTCGAAAGTGGCAGGCATCAAGGTTTCCAGGCATGGGCGCATCGCGCGAAACAGACTTTACAGGCCTGCGATATTCATCTGTCGCGGCAAGCATGGCAAGCTACGCGGCTTCAGAGGATCGACTCCATGCGCCCGACCCACCGCACGACCTTGCTTGCCAGCCTGCTCGCCCTCGGGTGCGCCGTCGTCTTGTGGGTGGCCTACGACTGGTTCCAGGGCCGTTTCCTGCGGGCCTTCAGTCAACACACCGCGGTGTTTTCCGGCGACCCTCTGCGCCTGCCCGCCGACCTGGCCGGCCCTGGCGCGATCCGCCTGGTGCATTTCTGGGACCCGGCGTGCCCGTGCAACGTTGGCAACCAGCAGCACCTTGCCGAACTGATCGATAAGTATGTACCGCAAGGCGTTGAGTTTTATGCCGTACAAAAAGCCGGCAGCCAAGGTCAACTGCCAGCCACCTTGAACAGCCTGAAAACCCTGCCGGCGCTTCCGGGTTCAAGCCAGATTCCTGCCAGCCCAGCGGTGGCGATCTGGGATCGCAGCGGCCAACTGGCGTACTTCGGCCCCTACAGTGAAGGCCTGACGTGCAATTCGAGCAACAGCTTCATCGAGCCGATTCTCGAAGCGTTGAGCGCTGGTCGGACGGTCAATGCGACCCATACGATGGCGGTGGGTTGTTATTGTCCGTGGGACAAGGACACATCTGCCAAAGAATAAGTAATCCCTCCGAGGGGCGATGCGCAGGAAAGCAGTGGCATGCTAAACAGGGAATCAACAGCGAGACCATGGAACCGCTGTCATCAGAATAAGGAATCACCATGAAACGCACCCTCATCGCCTTCCTGTCATTGATCGTCACCGCGATCATCGTTGCGGGCGGCTACCTCTACAGCAAGCAGCCCACCCGCCAGGGCACGATGCAGGTGCAAGGGCTCCAGGGCTCGGTGACGGTGCGCTACGACGAACGTGGTGTGCCGCATATCCGCGCCGAGAACGAAACCGACTTGTACCGCGCCCTCGGCTATGTCCATGCCCAGGACCGGCTGTTCCAGATGGAGATCATGCGTCGTCTCGCCCGGGGCGAACTGGCCGAGGTGCTGGGGCCGAAGCTGCTGGACACCGACAAACTGATGCGCAGCCTGCGCATTCGCGAACGCGCCGCGGCCTATGTGACCGAACAAGACCCGCAATCCCCGGCCTGGGTCGCCATGCAGGCCTACCTGGATGGGATCAACGCCTACCAGGACAGCCACACCCGGCCCGTGGAGTTCGATGTGCTGGGCATTCCCAAGCGCCCCTTTACGGCTGAAGACACCGTGAGCATCACCGGCTACATGGCCTACAGCTTCGCGGCGGCGTTCCGTACCGAACCGCTGCTGACCTACGTGCGCGATCAACTGGGCGCCGATTACCTGAACATCTTCGACCTCGACTGGCAGCCCCAGGGTGTGCTGGCCGACGGTCCCAAGCGCGGCCTGGCCCTGGCCGCCGCCGACTGGAAAGACCTCAATGCCCTGGCCCGCCTGAGCGAACAGGCCCTGGCGGAAAACGGCCTGCCGCAGTTCGAGGGCAGTAACGCCTGGGCGGTCGCCGGCAGCCGTACCCACAGCGGCAAGCCGTTGCTGGCGGGCGACCCGCATATCCGTTTTTCCACGCCGTCGGTGTGGTACGAGGCGCACCTGTCCGCGCCAGGTTTCGAACTCTACGGGCACTATCAGGCCTTGATGCCCTTCGCCACGCTGGGCATGAACAAGGATTTCGGCTGGAGCATCACCATGTTCCAGAACGACGACCTGGACCTGATCGCCGAGAAGGTCAACCCGGACAATCCCGAGCAGGTCTGGTATCGCGGCCAATGGGTGGACATGACCCGCAGCGAACAGCAGATCGCGGTCAAGGGCCAGGCACCGGTGACGCTGGTGCTGCGCCAGTCGCCCCACGGCCCGATCGTCAACGATGTCCTCGGTGCGAACGCCGGCAAGACCCCGGTCGCCATGTGGTGGGGGTTCCTGGAAAGTCGCAACCCGATCCTCGACGCCTTTTACCAGCTCAACCGCGCCGATACCCTGGCCAAGGCCCGTGGCGCCTCGACCCAGATCCACGCGCCGGGGCTGAACGTGGTGTGGGCCAATGCCAAGGGCGATATCGGCTGGTGGGCCGCCGCGCAACTGCCCAAGCGCCCCGCCGGCGTGAAACCCGCGTTCATCCTCGATGGCAGCAGCCCGGAGTCGGAAAAGGAAGGCTTCTACCCGTTCAGCAGCAACCCGCAGGAAGAGAACCCGGCGCGGGGCTACATCGTCTCGGCCAACTTCCAACCCGTGCCGGCCAGCGGCATCGAAATCCCCGGTTACTACAACCCCGCCGACCGCGGTCAGCAACTCAACCAGCAGCTCAACGACAAGCAGGCGAAATGGGACATCCTAACCACCCAGAAACTGCAACTGGGCACCACCACCGCCTACGGCCCTCGCGTGCTCGCGCCGTTGTTGCCGGTGCTACGTGAAGTGGTCAGCGACCCGCAGGAACGCAAATGGGTGGAACAACTGGCCCAATGGCCGGGCGATTACCCGCTGGACTCCATCAGCGCCACGCTGTTCAACCAGTTCCTGTTCAACCTGGCCGACGCCGCCCTGCACGATGAACTGGGTGACGGATTCTTCGAAACCGCGCTGTCGACCCGGGTGATCGACGCGGCCCTGCCACGCCTGGCGGCATCGAAGGATTCACCGTGGTGGGATGACCGCACGACGCTGGGCACGGAAACCCGTGCAGACACGGTGAGCGTCGCCTGGAAGAAAAGCCTGGCGCACCTGCGGGCCACCCTGGGCGACGATGCCACGCAATGGCAATGGGGCAAGGCTCACACCCTGACCCATGGTCATCCGCTGGGTCAGCAAAAGCCGCTGGACCGTGTCTTCAACGTTGGGCCATTTGCGGCCCCAGGTACCCATGAAGTGCCCAACAACCTCTCCGCCAGAATCGGCCCGGCGCCGTGGCCGGTGACCTACGGGCCTTCGACCCGGCGCATCATCGACTTCGCCGACCCCAGCCATAGCGTCACCATCAACCCCGTCGGCCAGAGCGGCGTGCCGTTCGACAAGCATTACGAGGATCAGGCCGAGGCGTACATCGAAGGGGTCTATTACCAGGCGCACCTGGCCGAGGAAGAAGTGGTCGCCAATACCCGCACAACCCTGAAGCTGTTGCCGGCCCGGGCGCCCTGAACCGTGCGTGCCGATCTTTTTCACCGCTGAACCGGGCTTGATCGTCACGGATGGTCAAGACTACAGGGGCCCACTTCCCCGCCTCTCTCACAGGAGTCAACGCTATGTTCAATAACTGGTCCGAACTGCTGCCCACCATCAAGAGCGCCTTTGGCGCCCTGGGCAAAAGCAATCCGAAGATGGTCAAGGCCTACATGGCCCTGGACGAAGCCGCGGCTGAAAACAACGTGCTTGATGCCAAGACCCGCGAGCTGATCTCCATCGCCGTGGCCATCACCACCCGCTGTGACGGCTGCATTGGCGTACACACCGACGCCGCCATCAAGGCCGGCGCCACCCGCGAAGAAATCGCCGCCACCCTGGCCACCGCCGTGTCATTGAATGCCGGCGCGGCGTACATCTATTCCCTGCGAGCCCTGGAGGCCCATGACGCATTGAAGAAGTGAGCGGCGATAACTGAACCGCTATCGCGAGCAAGCTCGCTCCCACAATGGGGTCTGCGTTCGACTGCGGATTTGTAGACGCCCCAAAAAACTGTGGGAGCGAGCTTGCTCGCGAAGGCGGACTGACATTCAACATCTTCGTCGACTGTCTCACCGCTATCGCAAGCAAGCTCGCTCCCACAATGGGGTCTGCGTTCGGCTGCGGATTTATAGGCGCCCCAAAAAACTGTGGGAGCGAGCTTGCTCGCGAAGGCGGACTGACATTCAACATCTTCGTCCACTGTCACACCGCTATCGCGAGCAGGCTCGCTCCCACAATGGGATCTGCGTTCGACTGCGGATTTGTAGACGCCCCAAAAAACTGTGGGAGCGAGC
>NZ_JACNDD010000113.1:0-21165 GCF_017351395.1 Pseudomonas sp. FW305-28 | reverse complement strand
CCCACGGAGCAATGCCGGAGTGAGGGCACACCGAGCCTAGGCGAGGTGCCGAGTGGTGGGGCAAAAAGCGTTTTGCTTACTTTTGCGCTTCTCAAAAGTGAGCCGCTGTAAGAGCGGAACCCTAAGTAGCCGTTACCGCAGCAATGGATATGTACGCGGTCAACAAAATCCTGGCCGGCTGTCAGGCCGCCATCGCGAGCAAGCTTTGCTCCCACAGATCTGACGGGTGTATGACCGTGAGAACCAGGCAGGCTATCAGGCCGCCTCGTCCAAAAGCGCTATACCCAAACCCAACGGTCCCCCTCACTTTTCGATATTTCCAACACCCCCACCCGCAACGCTACTCTCCTGAAAACCTCACCACCCCCCAAGGGATTTCATGGACAGAACCACCTTCAAGCCCCTCCTGCTCACCCTGGCCCTGATCAGCAGCGCCCCAATGGCCCAAGCCGCCACCACCCTGGTCTACTGCTCCGAAGCCAGCCCCGCCGGGTTCGACCCCAGCCAATACACCAGCGGCACCGACTTCGACGCCTCGGCCGAAACCGTCTTCAACCGCCTCACCCAGTTCAAGCGCGGCGGCACCGAGGTCGAACCCGGACTAGCCACAAACTGGGACGTATCCGCCGATGGCCTGGCCTACACCTTCCACCTGCGCAACGGCGTGAAATTCCACACCACCGACTACTTCACCCCCACCCGCGACTTCAACGCCGACGACGTGCTGTTCACCTTCCAGCGCCTGCTCGACCCACAGCACCCGTTCCGCCAGGCCTACCCCACCGAATCGCCGTACTTCACCGACATGGGCTTGAACACCACGATCAAAAGCGTCGAAAAAGTCGACGAACACACCGTGCGCTTCAACCTGAACAACGTCGACGCCGCCTTCGTGCAGAACCTGGCGATGAGTTTCGCCTCCGTGCAGTCCGCCGAATACGCAGCGCAGTTGTTGAAGGAAGGCAAGGCCGGCGACCTCAACCAGAAACCCGTTGGCACCGGGCCGTTCGTGTTCAAGCGCTACCAGAAGGACTCGCAGATCCGCTACGCCGCCAACACGGCGTACTGGAAACCCGAGGACGTGAAACTCGACAACCTGATTTTCTCCATCACCCCGGACGCCGCCGTGCGCCTGCAAAAGCTCAAGCGCGGTGAATGCCAGGTCAGTGGCTACCCACGCCCGGCCGACATCGAGGTGATCGAACAGGATCCGAACCTGCAAGTGCTCAAGCAGCCGGGTTTCAACCTGGGTTTCCTGGCCTACAACGTGACACACCCGCCCCTGGACCAGCTCAAGGTCCGCCAGGCGCTGGACATGGCCATCGACAAGCCGGCGATCATCAAGGCCGTGTACCAGAGCGCCGGCCAACTGGCGCAGAACGCCTTGCCACCGGCCCAGTGGTCGTTCGACCCGAGCATCCAGGACGCGCCCCACGACGTGACCAAGGCCAAGGCGCTACTCAAGGAAGCCGGGGTTGCGCCGGGTACCACCCTCAATTTATGGGCGATGACGGTGCAACGCGCGTCCAACCCCAATGCGCGAATGTCGGCACAGATGATCCAGCAGGATTGGGCCAAGATCGGCATCAAGGCCAACATCGTCAGTTATGAATGGGGCGAGTACATCAAGCGTGCAAAAAATGGCGAACATGACGCAATGATCTACGGCTGGACCGGCGATAACGGCGACCCCGACAACTGGCTGGGGGTGCTATACAGCTGCGCGGCGGTCAAGGGCAGCAACTACGCCAAGTGGTGCGACCCGGCCTACGACCGCTTGATCCAGCAGGCCAAGGTGTCCACCGACCGCCAGAAACGGATCGATTTGTACCAGCAAGCGCAGAAAATCCTCAAGCAACAGGTGCCGATCACCCCGATCGCCAACTCCACGGTCTTCCAGCCAATAAACAGGAAAGTGGTGGATTTCAAACTCAGTCCATTCGGACTGACACCCTTCTACGGCGTGGGTTTGACGAAGTAACACCCGAGCCAAACCGGTGCGTCACGGCCGCGCGACGCACCGGCAAGGGGCGCTTTTGGCGTCAAAAAAACACCCGCAAACGGTCAACTGCGTCAGAAGTTACACGAATGCGACATTAAGGTACGTTCGTGCCACTGTTTCAGACTTGCAACCGCTCTGGATCTTGCATTGGGTATGGGGCCTGCATAAGTATCCGCAGGACGACTCACGAGGTCGCCCTCAAATCCAAAAATGACAACAAATCATGAGGCCAACATGCTTAAACAAGCGGTCATTCCGTTTTTAGTCGGTGCAAGCTTATTAGCCAGCGCACCTTTCGCCCAAGCCGCGACTAACCTGGTGTTCTGCTCCGAAGGGAGCCCGGCCGGTTTTGACCCGGGTCAGTACACCACCGGAACCGACTTCGACGCCTCTGCAGAGACCGTATTCAACCGGCTGACCCAGTTTGAACGCGGCGGTACCGCCGTGATTCCTGGCCTGGCGACCAAGTGGGATATTTCCGAAGACGGCCTGACCTATACCTTCCACCTGCGTGAAGGCGTCAAGTTCCACACCACTCCGTACTTCAAGCCGACCCGCGAGTTCAACGCCGACGACGTGCTGTTCACCTTCAATCGCATGATCAGCAAGGATGACCCGTTCCGTAAGGCGTACCCGACCGAATTCCCGTACTTCACCGACATGGGCATGGACACCAACATTGCCAAGGTCGAGAAGCTCGACGACAAGACCGTCAAGTTCACCCTCAACGCCGTAGACGCCGCGTTCATCCAGAACATGGCCATGCACTTCGCCTCCATCCAGTCCGCCGAGTACGCCGCCCAGTTGCTCAAGGAAGGCAAGCCTTCCGACATCAACCAGAAGCCGATCGGCACCGGCCCGTTCGTGTTCAAGAGCTACCAGAAAGACTCGAACATCCGCTTCACCGGCAACAAGGAATACTGGCTTCCGGAAGACGTGAAGATCGACAACCTGATCTTCGCCATCACCACCGACCCGTCGGTGCGTATCCAGAAGCTGAAAAAGAATGAATGCCAGGTCACGCTCTTCCCACGTCCGGCCGACCTCAAGGCGATCAAGGAAGACAAGAACCTGAAGATGCCGGACCAACCGGGCTTCAACCTGGGCTACATCGCCTACAACGTCATGGACAAGATCAAGGGCAGCGACCAGCCCAACCCGATGGCCCAGCTGAAAGTGCGCCAGGCACTGGACATGGCCGTCAACAAGCAGCAGATCATCGACTCGGTGTACCAGGGCGCCGGCCAGCTGGCCGTCAATGCCATGCCGCCGACCCAATGGTCCTACGACACCACCATCAAGGACGCGGCGTACAACCCGGAGAAAGCCAAGGAACTGCTCAAGGAAGCCGGGATCAAGGAAGGCACCGAGATCACCTTGTGGGCCATGCCGGTCCAGCGTCCCTACAACCCGAACGCCAAGCTGATGGCCGAAATGCTGCAATCGGACTGGGCCAAGATCGGGATCAAGGCCAAGATCGTCACTTACGAGTGGGGCGAGTACATCAAGCGTTCCAAAGGTGGTGAAAACGGCGCCATGCTGATCGGCTGGAGCGGCGACAACGGTGACCCGGACAACTGGCTCAACGTGTTGTTTGGCTGCGACTCGCTGCAAGGCAACAACTTCTCGAAATGGTGCGACAAGAAGTTTGACGACATCGTCAAGCAAGCCAAGCGCACTTCGGATCAATCCAAGCGCACCGAGCTGTACAAACAGGCGCAGCACATCCTCAAAGATGCTGTTCCGATGACACCCATCGCTCACTCGACGGTGTTCCAACCCATGCGCGCCAACGTGCAGGACTTCAAGATCAGCCCCTTTGGCTTGAACTCCTTCTACGGCGTCAGCGTCAGCAACTAAGGTGACCTGTGGCGAGGGAGCTTGCTCCCGCTGGGCCGGTCCGACGCTTCGGGCGTCGCGGCCCCTCTTTTGAGCGTGATGGCGGAGCGGTAAGCAACGCCATCGCGAGCAGGGTTCGCTCCCACGGCATACCGTTGCTTTACGCCAAGACCTAGGAAAACGCCTACATCCAAAAGCACTGCGTACCACAGCAGTTGGTTTGGGATGTATTGCCTTTTCCCACAAGTCTTTCAGGCATTACGCATTTACCGCCCGGCCCACGGCTCATACCGTCGGCACTTGGACGACTTGCCAACCCTGCGGCATCGCTACGCAATGGAATGAACTCAGTGCCCCGACCTGTCCCCGGAAGGACGCCGGTTCACTGTTAAAACACCCCGAACGAGAGAGGGAGCGTCATGCGCCATACCTTGGTTTTATCCGCATTGCTGGGCACCGGCCTGCTGGCCGCGACATCCGCGGCCCAGGCCGCCGGCGGTAGCCTGGTGTTCTGTTCCGAAGGCAGCCCCGCCGGTTTCGACACCGCGCAATACACTACGGCCACCGACAACGATGCCGCCGAACCGCTGTACAACCGCCTGGCCGAGTTCGAAAAAGGCGCGACCAACGTCGTCCCAGGCCTGGCAACCCGCTGGGACATTTCCGAAGACGGTTTGAAGTACACCTTCCACCTGCGCGAAGGGGTGAAATTTCACACCACCGACTACTTCACGCCGACCCGGGATTTCAACGCCGACGACGTACTGTTCACCTTCAACCGCATGCTTGATCCGCAGCATCCGTTCCGCAAGGCCTACCCCACCGAGTTCCCCTACTTCAACGGCATGAGCCTGAACAAGAACATCGCCAAGGTGGAAGCGACCGGGCCATTGACCGTGGTCATGACCCTCAACAGCGTGGACGCCGCGTTCATCCAGAACATCGCCATGAGCTTCGCCGCGATCCTGTCGGCCGAATACGCCGACCAGTTACTCAAGAGCGGCAAGCCGAGCGACATCAACCAGAAGCCGATCGGCACCGGGCCGTTCGAGTTCAAGAGCTACCAGAAAGACTCCAACATCCGCTACGTCGCCAACCAGCAGTACTGGGCGCCGGAGCGGGTCAAGCTGAACAACCTGATCTTCTCCATCAACACCGATGCCTCGGTACGGGTGCAGAAGCTCAAGGCCAACGAGTGCCAGGTCACCCTGCATCCACGTCCCGCCGACGTACCGGCCTTGAAGAACGACCCCAAGCTGCAACTGATCGAAAAACCGGGCTTCAACCTCGGCTACATCGCCTACAACACCCGCCACAAGCCGTTCGACCAGGTCGAAGTGCGCCGTGCGCTGGACATGGCGGTGAACAAGCAAGGCATTCTCAATGCGGTGTACCAGGGCGCGGGACAACTGGCGGTCAACGCCATGCCACCGACGCAGTGGTCCTACGACGACACCATCAAGGACGTCGCCTACAACCCGGAAAAAGCCAAGGAGTTGCTCAAGGCCGCCGGGGTCAAGGAAGGCACCGAAATCACCCTCTGGGCCATGCCCGTGCAACGTCCGTACAACCCCAACGCCAAGCTGATGGCCGAGATGCTCCAGGCCGACTGGGCGAAGATCGGCTTGAAAGTGAAGATCGTCAGCTACGAATGGGGCGAGTACATCAAGCGCACCAAGAACGGCGAGCACGACGTCAGCCTGATCGGTTGGACCGGTGACAACGGGGACCCGGACAACTGGCTCGGCACGCTGTACAGCTGCGACGCCATTGGTGGCAACAACTACTCCATGTGGTGCGACCAGGACTACGACAAGCTGATCAAGCAGGCCAAGGTCGTCACCGACCGCGACCAGCGCACCGTGCTCTACAAACAGGCCCAGCAGTTGCTCAAGCAGCAAGTGCCGATCACCCCTGTTGCCCACTCGACGGTCAACCAGCCGCTGAGTGCCAAAGTCGAAGGGTTCAAAGTCAGCCCCTTCGGTCGCAATGTCTTTTCGGGCGTCAGCCTGAACCCATAACCGTTAGCCACACAGCGCGGGCTTCCTATGGAAGCCCCACGCCGACGTCTTGCCGTAATTCGCCAATCGGGCACCAGGCAAACGTTTGCAAGCTGTGAATGAGTTGTAAAACCGATAGCCGTATCACCAAAAAAGAACGGCATGAAAAAGAAAGAAAAGGAGCGTTACCGATGAAACTGAGCAACACAGCGATACTGGCCTTGGCCATCAGCAGCATCAGCGCAACAGCGTTTGCAGAATCCCAGAGCCAGGCGGTCACCCCGGTGACCCTCAAGACCACCAGCGAGCAAAGCGAAGCCAAGGGTTTCATCGACGGCCAGTCCATCACGGGCACCACGCGCAACTGGTACGCCAACGAGCAATTCAAGCGCGGCACGAAACTCACCTATCGCAAGAACGGTGAAGCACGCGAGACCGACCGCCGGATCAACTGGCTGCAAGGCACCATCATCAAGTACAACTCGGGCTTCACCGAAGGCACCGTGGGCTTCAGCACTGAACTGGCCGCCTACAACGCCATCGCCCTGGACCAGGACCGCAAGGACCTGGCATCCAACAACGGCGGCGCGCCGACCACCCGTCCTGGCGCCGGCAACAACCGTACCCTGACCCGCGAAGGCGGCGACGCCGTGGGCCAGTGGAGCAAGCTGGGCCTGGCGAACGTCAAGGCCCGCGTTTCCAACACCACCCTGACCGCCGGCCGCCAGAACTTCAGCAGCCCGATGGTCGACGTCATCGGCAACCGTGCCCTGCCCTCCAGCTTCCAGGGTGTGAGCCTGCACAGCGAAGAATTCGAAAACCTGGGCTTCGACATCGCCACCTTCGACCGCAACTCGCCGCGTACCGAAGAGAGCCTGCGCAAGTTCCGCTCCGAGTACGGTGACAGCAGCGTCGAGACCGATCACGTCAACACTGCCGGTATCACTTACCAGCCACTGGCCAGCCTGAAGACCAGCCTCTGGGCGACCCAGGCCGAGGACATGTGGAACCAGTACTACTTCGGCGCCACCCATGAGCTGGGCGACAGCTCGGTGCTGAGCCTGACCACCGGCCTGAACTACTACAAGACCGTGGACTCGGGCAAAAGCAAGCTGGGCGAAATCGACAACGACACCTACTCCCTGTCGTTCGGCCTGACGCATCAGGCCCACAGCCTGACGTTCTCGTACCAGGAGGTGAACGGTAACGAGTACTTCGACTACCTGCACGAAACCAACGGCATCTACCTGGCCAACTCCCTGCTGTCGGACTTCAACGGCCCGAACGAGAAATCCTTCCAGATCGCCTACGGCCTGAACATGGCTGAATACGGCGTGCCAGGCCTGAAGTTCAACATCTACCAGGCGCGCGGCTGGGGTATCGACGGTACGCACTACAACAGCACCGGTTACAGCGATGTACGGGCGATGGACGGCGAGCACCACTACGAATACGGCGTCGGTGCGTCCTATGCCGTACAGAGCGGCCCGCTGAAAGCCACCGCGATCCGTGCCACCTACACCGCACACCGCGCCAGCGAAAACCAGGCCGACGGCAGCCTCAACGAGTTCCGCCTGGTCACCACCATCCCGTTCAACATTCTCTAAACTGCCACCGGGCGGTCGACTCACGAGGTCGTCCGCCTGGTCTTTTGCCATTGACCCGATTGCAGAGGATTGACGATGAACATGATTCCCCTACGCGCCGCCATCGCCGCCGCATTGCTGAGCGTCGCCGTTGGCGCCACCGCCAAACCCCTGGTGGTTTGCACAGAAGCCAGCCCGGAAGGCTTCGACATGGTCCAGTACACGACTGCAGTCACTGCCGACGCCGTGGCGGAAACCATTTTCAATCGCCTGGCCGATTTCAAGCCCGGCACCACCGAGGTGATTCCGGCCCTGGCCGAATCCTGGGACATCAGTGACGATGGCCTGACGTACACCTTCCACCTGCGCAAGGGCGTCAAGTTCCACACCACCGAATACTTCAAGCCGACCCGCGACATGAACGCCGACGACGTGGTCTGGAGTTTCCAGCGCCAGCTGGACCCGAACCACCCATGGCACAAACTGTCGAGCGTGGGCTTCCCCTACTTTGAAAGCATGGGCTTCAAGGAACTGCTCAAAAGCGTCGAGAAAGTCGACGAGCACACGGTCAAGTTCAGCCTGACCCGCCGCGAAGCGCCCTTTCTGGCCGACATCGCCATGGCCTTCTCCTCGATCTACCCGGCCGAATACGCCGACCAGTTGCTCAAGGCCAATAAGGCCGGCGATCTCAACAGCAAACCAGTGGGCACCGGGCCGTTCGTCTTCCAGCGCTACAACAAGGACGCCCAGGTTCGCTTCAAGGCCAACCCGGACTACTTCCGTGGCAAGCCACCGGCCGATGCGCTGGTATTGGCCATCGCCACCGACAACAACGTGCGCATGCAGAAGCTCAAGACCAACGAGTGCCAGATCGCGCTGTACCCCAAACCCGATGACATCCCCAGCATCAAGAAAGACCCGAACCTGAAGGTCGCTGAACTGGACGCGATGACGGTTTCCTACACGGCCCTGAACACCAGCCACAAATACATGAGCGACGTGCGGGTGCGCAAAGCCATCGACCTGGCCTTCGACAAGGAAGCCTACGTCAACGCGCTGTTCGGCAAGGGTAACGCCACCGTGGCGGTCAACCCGTACCCGCCAACCTTGCTGGGCTTCAACCACGATCTGAAGAACCCGCCCCGCAACCTCGACAAGGCCCGCGAGCTGCTCAAGGAAGCCGGCGTGCCGGAAGGCACCGTGTTCACCCTGTTCACCCGCAACGGCGGCGGCCCGACCAACCCCAACCCGATGCTCGGCGCGCAGATGATGCAGGCGGACCTGGCGAAGGTCGGGATCAAGGTCGACATCCGCGTGATGGAATGGGGCGAAATGCTCAAGCGCGCGAAAAACGGCGAGCACGACATGGTCTCCGCCGGATGGGCGGGTGATAACGGCGACCCGGATAACTTCCTGACGCCTATGCTCAGTTGCGAGGCGGCCAAGAACGGCGAAAACTACGCGCGCTGGTGCAACGAGAAATTCCAGGCACTGATCGACCAGGCTCGCGCCACAGTGAACCCCGAGGAGCGTATCAAGCTCTATGAGCAGGCCCAGGTGCTTTTCAACCAGGACCTGCCTTGGATCAGCATGGCCCACACCCGCATGTTCACGGCCATGCGCAACAACGTAGAGGGTTATGTGATTAGCCCGCTCACCACCAACAACTTCGCCACCACCCAGGTGAAGTAGATAAGAAGACGCCCGGCAACCCTAACCCAGGGATTGCCGGGCACGCCTAACCGGCTGATGAGGTACACCTGAAGATGTTTAGTTTTATTGCCCGCCGACTGGGATTATTGATCCCCACGTTCTTCGGCATCACCTTGCTGACCTTCGCGTTGATTCGCATGATCCCCGGCGACCCCGTGGAAGTGATGATGGGCGAACGTCGGGTCGATCCCGAAATGCATGCACAGGCAATGGAACGCCTTGGCCTCAATAAACCGCTGTATGCCCAATACCTGGACTACATCGGCAAACTGGCCCACGGCGACCTCGGCGAATCGCTGCGTACCCGTGAAAGCGTATGGACCGAGTTCAGCTCCCTGTTTCCCGCGACCCTGGAACTGTCCATGGCCGCCCTGTTGTTCGCCGGTATCCTGGGCCTGCTGGCCGGGGTGATCGCGGCACTCAAGCGAGGATCCCTGTTCGACCATGGGGTGATGGGCATCTCCCTGGCGGGGTATTCGATGCCGATCTTCTGGTGGGGCCTGATCCTGATCATGTTCTTCTCGGTGTCCCTGGGCTGGACGCCGGTGTCGGGGCGGATCGACCTGCTCTACGACATCGAGCCGAAAACCGGCTTCATGCTGATCGACACGCTGTTGGCCGACGAGCCAGGCGCGTTCCTCGATGCCCTGCACCACCTGATCCTGCCGGCCATCGTGCTGGGCACCATTCCGCTGGCGGTGATAGCCCGCATGACCCGCTCTTCGATGCTCGAAGTGCTGCGTGAAGACTACATCCGCACCGCCAAGGCCAAGGGCCTGTCGCCGTCGCGCGTGGTGTTCGTGCATGGCCTGCGCAACGCGCTGATCCCGGTGCTGACCGTGGTCGGCCTGCAAGTCGGCACGCTGCTGGCCGGTGCGGTCCTGACCGAAACGATCTTCTCCTGGCCGGGCATCGGCAAGTGGCTGATCGAAGCCATCGGCGCCCGGGACTACCCCGTGGTGCAGAACGGCATCCTGTTAATCGCCTGCCTGGTGATTCTGGTCAACTTCGTCGTGGACATCCTCTACGGCTTTGCCAACCCACGCATCCGTCACCAGCGCTGAGATCAAAACCATGAGTACTCCAACTACCGCGGTAGCAGTCGATCAAAGCCTGCTGTACCCGTCCCCGTACAAAGAATTCTGGCACGCGTTTTCCCGCAACAAGGGCGCCGTGGCCGGGCTGCTGTTCATGATCCTGGTGGTGTTCTGCGCGCTCTTCGCGCCGTGGGTCGCGCCTCACGACCCGAGCGAGCAGTACCGCGACTTCCTGCTGACGCCGCCGGCGTGGCTTGAAGGCGGGCAGATCCAGTTCCTGCTGGGCACCGACGAACTGGGCCGCGATTTGCTGTCACGCCTGATCCAGGGTTCGCGCCTGTCGCTGCTGATCGGTTTGTCGTCGGTGGTGATGTCGCTGATCCCGGGCATCCTGCTGGGGCTGTTCGCCGGGTTCTTCCCGCGCATCCTCGGCCCGACCATCATGCGCCTGATGGACATCATGCTGGCCCTGCCTTCGCTGCTGCTGGCCGTGGCGATTGTCGCCATCCTCGGCCCAGGCCTGATCAACACCGTGATCGCCATCGCCATCGTCTCGCTGCCGTCCTACGTGCGCCTGACCCGCGCCGCCGTGATGGGCGAACTGAACCGCGACTACGTGACCGCCGCCCGCCTGGCCGGTGCCGGCCTGCCGCGCCTGATGTTCATCACCGTGCTGCCCAACTGCATGGCACCGCTGATCGTCCAGGCGACGCTGAGCTTTTCCTCGGCCATCCTCGACGCCGCCGCCCTGGGCTTCCTCGGCCTCGGCGTGCAACCGCCAACCCCGGAGTGGGGCACCATGCTGGCCTCGGCCCGGGACTACATCGAACGCGCCTGGTGGGTCGTGAGCCTGCCTGGCTTGACCATTTTGCTCAGCGTGCTGGCAATCAACCTGATGGGCGACGGTCTGCGCGATGCGCTGGACCCGAAACTCAAGAATGCCGCCTGAGGAGATTCCCATGTCACTGCTAGAAATCAAGAATCTCAACGTTCGTTTCGGCGACGCCACCGCCGTGCCGGTGGTCGATGGCCTGGACCTGAGCGTGGAAAAAGGCGAAGTCCTGGCGATCGTCGGCGAATCGGGCTCGGGTAAATCCGTGACCATGATGGCGCTGATGGGCCTGATCGAGCACCCCGGCATCGTCACCGCCGATGCGCTGAACTTCGACGGCAAGAACATGCTCAAGCTGAGCAACCGCCAGCGCCGGCAGATCGTCGGCAAAGACCTGGCGATGGTCTTCCAGGACCCGATGACCGCGCTCAACCCCAGCTACACCGTGGGTTTCCAGATCGAAGAAGTGCTGCGCCTGCACCTGAAGATGTCCGGCAAGGCCGCCCGCAAGCGCGCCATCGAACTGCTGGAAAAAGTCGAGATCCCGGGCGCTGCCAGCCGCATGGACGCCTACCCCCATCAGTTGTCCGGTGGCATGAGCCAGCGCGTGGCGATTGCCATGGCCATTGCCGGCGAGCCGAAGTTGCTGATCGCCGACGAACCGACCACCGCCCTCGACGTGACCATCCAGGCCCAGATCATGGACCTGCTGCTGGCCCTGCAAAAAGAACAGGACATGGGCCTGGTGCTGATCACCCATGACCTGGCCGTGGTGGCTGAAACCGCCCAGCGCGTGTGCGTGATGTACGCCGGCCAGGCCGTGGAAGTGGGCCAGGTGCCGCAACTGTTCGACATTCCGGCCCACCCCTACAGCGAAGCGCTGCTGGCGGCGATTCCGGAGCACAGCATGGGCGCCGAGCGCCTCGCGACCCTGCCGGGCATCGTGCCCGGCCGCTACGACCGTCCGCAAGGCTGCCTGCTGTCGCCGCGCTGCCCGTACGTGCAGGACAACTGCCGGCAACAACGCCCGGCCCTCGATGCGAAATCCAACAGCCTCGCCCGCTGCTTCTACCCGTTGAACCAGGAGGTGGCGTGATGGCCGTCGTACTTACCGCCCGTGACCTGACCCGTCATTACGAAGTGTCCCGTGGCATGTTCAAGGGCCATGCGACCGTGCGCGCCCTCAACGGTGTGTCGTTCGAACTGGAAGCCGGCAAGACCCTGGCCGTGGTGGGTGAATCCGGTTGCGGCAAATCCACCCTGGCCCGGGCCCTGACGCTGATCGAAGAACCGTCCTCCGGCTCCTTGAAAATCGCCGGGCAGGAAGTGACCGGCGCCAACAAGGCCGAACGCAAGCAATTGCGCAAAGACGTGCAGATGGTGTTCCAGAGCCCCTATGCGTCCCTCAACCCGCGACAGAAAATCGGTGATCAGCTGGCCGAACCGTTGCTGATCAACACCAACCTGTCGGCCACCGAACGGCGGGAAAAAGTCCAGGCGATGATGAAGCAGGTGGGCTTGCGTCCCGAGCATTACCAGCGCTACCCGCACATGTTTTCCGGCGGCCAGCGCCAGCGCATCGCCCTGGCCCGTGCCATGATGCTGCAACCCAAGGTGCTGGTGGCGGACGAACCGACGTCGGCGCTGGACGTATCGATCCAGGCCCAAGTGCTCAACCTGTTCATGGACTTGCAGCAGGAGTTCAACACCGCCTACGTGTTCATTTCCCACAACCTGGCGGTGGTGCAACACGTGGCCGACGACGTGATGGTGATGTACCTCGGTCGCCCGGTGGAGATGGGCCCCAACGAGTCCATCTACAGCCGCCCGCTGCACCCGTACACCCAGGCGCTGCTGTCGGCCACGCCGACCATCCACCCGGACCCGAACAAGCCGAAGATCAAGATCGTCGGCGAGCTGCCCAACCCGCTCAACCCACCGTCCGGCTGCGCCTTCCACAAGCGCTGCCCGTACGCCACCGAACGTTGCAAGACCGAAGAACCGGCGCTTCGCCCGCTCGATAACCGGCTGGTGGCCTGTCACTACGCCGAGCGGTTCCTCGAAGGCGCGGCATAAGGCAAAAGGCAGATAGAGCACGTGTGGCGAGGGAGCTTGCTCCCGCTGGGCCGCGAAGCGGACCTTCCTTTTGGGCCTGCTGCGCAGTCCAGCGGGAGCAAGCTCCCTCGCCACGGGTGATGCATCAGGCTGAGTACATGAAAAACCCTCCGCCCGACGAAGCAACAGTCGGGCAGGAGGGTTTTTTATTGGCCTCGATTCTACGTCTGGCTATCGCCTTCGTCGGCATCGTCGCCCTCACCACCATCACCACTATCCCCGCCGTCGTCAGGATCCTGGTCGATGGGCGAGTCATCATCCTGATCACCCGACTCCTGTGTGGTGGTCGCGGCAAGCATCATCTCGCCTTGCGCCATTTGCCCATTCGACGCGTGCTGCTCATGCTCATCGCATTCGGCCCATACGGCGGTAGAGCCCAGGGACAGCATCACCAACACCTTCAGCAAAAACATCATGCGTAGCAGCTTGTTCATAGCCAACTCCTTCTTTTCCGGATGAAGCCGGGGCCTGACGGCGCTCAAGAAATCTAGTTCTGAACAGGCCGGTTCACCAGATAGGACGCTGCATAACAGCCAGAAATGCCGCTGCTCGACAGATTGGTTTCGAATAAGGGTTATCTCCAATCCAACTAACCGCCAAAACCCAGTGTGGGAGCGAGCTTGCTCGCGATGACGGCAACACATCCAACATCCAGGCAAGCTGACCCACCGCTATCGCGAGCAAGCTCGCACCCACAGGGGGTCATGAGTGATCGAGAGATTGAGGATTGGCACAAAACCAATGTGGGAGCGAGCTTGCTCGCGATGACGGCAGCACATCCCACATCCAGGCAAGCTGACCCACTGCTATCGCGAGCAAGCTCGCTCCCACAATGGGTCACTCTTGATGCTTAGTGATGCTCACGGGTCGCGCGGAATTTCACATCCGGCCAGCGCTCTTCCATCAGCGCCAGGTTGACCCGGGTCGGGGCCAGGTAGGTCAGGTGACCGCCGCCATCCAAGGCGAGGTTTTCCACAGCCTTGTTGGAGAATTCCTCGAGCTTTTTCTTGTCGCCGCATTCGACCCAACGGGCGGAGTACACGGTGATTGGCTCGTAGGAGCATTCAACCTTGTATTCCTCTTTCAAGCGGCTGGCGACCACATCGAACTGCAGCACACCGACGGCGCCGAGGATGATGTCGTTGCTGCGCTCCGGGAAGAACACCTGGGTGGCGCCCTCTTCGGCCAATTGCTGCAGGCCCTGGCGCAGTTGCTTGGACTTGAGCGGGTCCTTCAGGCGTACGCGGCGGAACAGTTCCGGGGCGAAGTGCGGGATGCCGGTGAAACCCAGGGCTTCGCCTTCGGTGAAGGTGTCGCCGATCTGGATGGTGCCGTGGTTGTGCAGGCCGATGATGTCACCGGCGAAGGCTTCTTCCAGTTGTTCGCGTTCCGAGGAGAAGAAGGTCAAGGCGTCGCCGATGCGCACGTCTTTGCCAGTGCGCACGTGGCGCATTTTCATGCCCTTGTCGTATTTGCCGGAGCAGATGCGCATGAAGGCGATACGGTCGCGGTGCTTGGGGTCCATGTTCGCCTGGATCTTGAACACGAAGCCCGAGAACTTCTCTTCCACCGGCTCCACGGTGCGCTCGTTGGCGGCGCGCGGCAGCGGGCGCGGGGCCCAGTCCACCACGGCGTCGAGCACATGGTCCACGCCGAAGTTGCCCAGGGCCGTACCGAAGAACACCGGGGTCAGTTGACCGTCGAGGAATTCCTGCTGGTTGAACTCGTGGCAGGCGCCCTGCACCAGCTCCAGTTGCTCGACGAAACGCTCGTATTCATCGCCCAAGTGCGCGCGGGCCTCGTCGGAGTCGAGCTTCTCGATGATCTTCACCTCGGTGCGCTCGTGCCCGTGCCCGGCGGTGTAGACGATGATGTAGTCGTCGGCCAGGTGGTACACGCCCTTGAAGTCGCGGTAGCAACCGATCGGCCAGGTGATCGGCGCCGCCTTGATCTTCAGGACCGCTTCGATCTCGTCGAGCAGTTCGATCGGGTCGCGGATGTCGCGGTCGAGTTTGTTGATGAAACTGACGATCGGCGTGTCCCGCAGGCGGCAGACGTCCATCAGCGCGATGGTCCGTGGTTCGACGCCTTTACCGCCGTCGAGGACCATCAAGGCCGAGTCCACTGCCGTCAGGGTGCGGTAAGTGTCTTCGGAGAAGTCTTCGTGGCCCGGAGTATCGAGCAGGTTGATCATGTGATCGCGATACGGGAACTGCATGACCGACGTGGTAATGGAGATGCCCCGCTGCTTTTCCATTTCCATCCAGTCGGAGGTGGCATGGCGATCGGACTTGCGAGACTTCACCGTGCCGGCGACCGCAATCGCCTTGCCCATCAGCAAGAGCTTTTCGGTGATGGTGGTCTTACCGGCATCGGGGTGGGAAATAATGGCGAAAGTGCGGCGTTTCGCGACTTCGGCGGCCTGTTTGGTCATGGGAAATCGCCTGGCAGGTGATTCAAAAAAGGGCGGCGATTATAGCTCAACTTGTGCCAGGAACCGAACCGTTGAGCACATCCAGGGTGGCCAGATCATTCCTCGCATGGGAACCTTTTGCCGCGTGGAGGCGTCCACCCCCCTGATACGAGCAACCGTCAGGGGCTGAAAAATCAGCAAGTTAGCCTGACGAGGCTGCGCTCATGGCTCACTTCGACGGCC
This sequence comes from Pseudomonas sp. FW305-28, assembly GCF_017351395.1. Taxonomy (NCBI): domain Bacteria; kingdom Pseudomonadati; phylum Pseudomonadota; class Gammaproteobacteria; order Pseudomonadales; family Pseudomonadaceae; genus Pseudomonas; species Pseudomonas sp. FW305-28. Next base: position 5,385 of record NZ_JACNDD010000113.1, on the reverse strand, counting down.
GTTTACCGACCTCGAAAAGAGCTGCTTCTCGCGAACGTTTTCCCGGCAACCAGTGATGGTTTGCCGCCCGGGAAAGCGTGCGCCGACTGAAAGACAAAGGAGTCCGCCTGTGGCTATCCGCTATGGCAAAGGGCTTATCGGGGGTGCGGTCGTCGTCGCGCTCCTGGCCCTGTTGATCCACTGGATCGGCATCGATACGATCCAACGCTACCGCGACGATCTGCTGTTTTACCTGCAAGCGCACCTGATGCTTGTATTGGCCTCCATGCTGGCGGCCCTCATTGTCGGCATCCCCGCTGGCATCGCCCTCAGCCGCCCCGGCCTGGTCGGGCGCGCCGAACGCTTCATGCAAGTGTTCAACATCGGCAATACCGTACCGCCCCTGGCCGTGCTGGCCATCGCCCTGGGCATCCTGGGCATCGGCAGCGGACCTGCCATCTTCGCCCTGTTCCTCGCCTCGCTGCTGCCCATCGTGCGCAACACCTATGAAGGCCTGAAGAATGTCCAGGGTTCCCTCAAGGAAGCCGCCGTCGGCATCGGCATGACCCCACGCCAGGTGCTGTGGAAAGTCGAGTTGCCCAACGCCGTGCCGATCATCGTCGGTGGCGTGCGCGTGGCCCTGGCGATCAACGTCGGCACCGCGCCCCTGGCGTTCCTGATCGGCGCCAACAGCCTCGGCAGCCTGATCTTCCCCGGCATCGCCTTGAACAACCAGCCGCAGCTGTTGCTCGGCGCAGCCTGCACCGCCCTGCTGGCGCTGCTGCTCGACGGCCTGGTGACACTGGCCAGCCGCCTCTGGCTGGAACGCGGTCTGCGACCGTCATAAGCCGGCTGGAAAAAGGAAATCGTTTATGAAGAAGTTGAGCTTGATACTGGGCTGTGTCCTGCTGTTCGCAGGGTTCGCCCAAGCCGCTGAAAAACCGCTGATCCGCCTCGGCGCCCGGGTGTTCACCGAGCAGACACTGCTGGCGGAAATCACCGCGCAATACCTGCGCAGCAAAGGCTACGACGCGCAGATCACCGGCGGCCTGGGCAGCAACCTGGCCCGTAGCGCCCATGAAACCGGGCAACTGGACCTGCTGTGGGAATACACCGGCGTGTCGCTGGTGGCCTACAACCACGTCACGGAAAAACTCGACAGCGCCCAGTCCTACGCCCGGGTGAAAGAACTCGACGCCAAAAAAGGCCTGGCCTGGCTGGCACCGTCGAAATTCAGCAACACCTACGCCTTGGCGCTGCCGGAAAAAGTCGCGCAGCAATATCCGCAGATCAATTCCATCAGCCAATTGAACACGGTGTTGCAAGCCGAAGCCGATGACAATCATCTGGTGGCCCTGGACACCGAGTTCGCCAACCGTTCCGACGGCCTGGCGGGCATGGTGGAGCAGTACGGCATGAACCTGACCCGCAAGAATATCCGGCAGATGGACGCGGGCCTGGTCTACACCGCCCTGCGCAACAGCCAGGTGTTCGCCGGCCTGGTCTACACCACCGACGGCCGGCTGAACGCGTTCAAGCTGAAGTTGCTGGAAGACGACAAGCATTACTTCCCCGACTACACCGCCGCGCCGGTGGTGCGCCAGGCGTTCCTCGACGCGCACCCGCAACTGGCCGCGCAACTCAAGCCCCTGGCCGAGTTGTTCGACGATGAAACCATGCGCCAGCTCAACGCCCGCGTGGACGTCAACCATGAAAGCCCCTCCGCCGTTGCCGCCGATTTCCTGCGCCAACATTCGCTGCTCTCAACCCAATGACCTGGAGGAAAAGCCATGGATTTTCTTGACGCCTTTTCCCATCTGGACTGGCCGCTGGTGCTGCACCTGACCTGGCAGCACATCACCCTGGTGGGCATCGCCGTGACCCTGGCGATTGTCGTCGGCGTGCCCCTGGGCATCTTCATGACCCGCTTCCCGGCGCTCGCCGGCCCCTTGCAGGCCAGCGCCACGGTGCTGCTGACGATTCCGTCGATTGCCCTGTTCGGCCTGTTGTTGCCGTTCTATTCCAAGTTCGGCCAGGGCCTGGGGCCGATGCCGGCGATCACCGCGGTGTTTCTCTATTCGTTGTTGCCGATCATGCGCAACACCTACCTGGCCTTGACCGGCGTCGAACCGGGCATCCGTGAAGCCGCCCGCGGCATCGGCATGACCTTCGCCCAGCGCCTGCGCATGGTCGAACTGCCCATCGCCGTGCCGGTGATCCTGGCCGGCGTGCGCACCGCCGTGGTCATGAACATCGGCGTCATGACCATCGCCGCCACCATCGGCGCCGGTGGCCTGGGCGTGCTCATCCTCGCTTCCATCAGCCGCAGCGACATGTCGATGCTGATCGTCGGCGCCGTGCTGGTCAGTCTCCTGGCCATCTTCGCCGACCTGCTTCTGCAATGGCTGCAACGCTCGCTGACCCCAAAAGGACTATTGAAATGATCGAACTTCAAAACCTCAGCAAAACCTTCAAGAGCAACGGCAAGGACGTCAAGGCCGTCGACTCGGTGAACCTGATCGTCAACGAAGGCGAGATCTGCGTGTTCCTCGGGCCGTCGGGCTGTGGCAAAAGCACCACGCTGAAGATGATCAATCGCCTGATCCCGCCCACCTCGGGCAAGGTATTGATCAACGGCGAAGACACCACCGACCTGGACGAAGTGACCTTGCGCCGCAACATCGGCTACGTGATCCAGCAGATCGGCCTGTTCCCGAACATGACCATCGAGGAAAACATCACCGTGGTCCCGCGCCTGCTGGGCTGGGACAAGCAGAAATGCCACGACCGTGCCCGCGAACTGATGAGCATGATCAAGCTCGAGCCCAAGCAGTACCTGCATCGCTACCCTCGCGAGCTGTCGGGCGGCCAGCAGCAACGGATCGGCGTGATCCGGGCCCTGGCGGCCGATGCGCCGCTGTTGCTGATGGACGAACCGTTCGGCGCGGTGGACCCGATCAACCGCGAGATGATCCAGAACGAGTTCTTCGAGATGCAACGGGCGTTGAACAAGACCGTGATCATGGTCAGCCATGACATCGACGAGGCGATCAAGCTGGGGGACAAGATTGCGATCTTCCGCGCCGGCAAGCTGGTCCAGTGCGATCACCCGGACACGTTGCTGGCGCATCCGGCCGACGAGTTCGTCAGCAGTTTCGTCGGCCAGGACAGCACGCTCAAGCGCCTGTTGCTGGTCAAGGCCGAAGACGCCGCCGACAACGCACCGTCGGTCAGCCCGGAAACGCCGGTGAATGAGGCGCTGGAGCTGATGGACGAACATGACCGTCGCTACGTGGTGGTGACCTGTGCCGAGAACAAGGCCCTGGGCTATGTGCGACGGCGCGACCTGTACCGTCAGACCGGCACGTGCGGACAATACCTGCGGGAATTCAACGCCACCGCGGCCTACGACGAACACCTGCGGATCCTGCTGTCGCGCATGTACGAGTTCAACCGCTCGTGGCTGCCGGTGATGGACGCCGAGCGGGTGTTCCTCGGGGAAGTGACCCAGGAATCGATTGCCGAGTACCTGAGTTCCGGGAAATCCCGTGGGGGCAAGACCAGCATCGTTTCGCCGGCGGAGATTGCGCAGGCCTGATCGCCCCAACGACCCCTGTGGGAGCCGAGCTTGCTCGCGATAGCGGTGGGTCAGTTGGCGGTAGTGCTGGCTGTGCCGCCGCTATCGCGAGCAAGCTCGGCTCCCACAGTTTCCGGGGCGGTCACCAAAATGGTGTCTCTGCCCGAAACGCCCCGATTATCCATCCAGCGGGAACATCAATCTGTCACGCAGGTCGGTTACATCATGAGCTGTCGCGGGCCGCACGACGGATGTGTGCAAAAACGCGACATTTTTAGTTGATCTCAGGCCCCTCACGCCCTAAAGTTCGCGCCGAACGTCCATGCTGGAAACGATCCATCCGGCTCAAGTACTGACGACGAGACAGCAAGGCCAAGGGAATCATGTATCCCATGGCCTTTTTGCTTTCGGCGACATGCCTTGGGAAGTAGGCGAACCAAAGTGGGGATACGGAGGACGTTCACGAGGGCTGCTTGCCCTCACACCCATTGATCCTGATGTTTGCCAGTAGGAGTCCCAAGTATGTCGATCCAGGTCGAAGATTATTTCGCGCGCGAAACTTTCCAGAAAATGAAAGCGTTCGCCGACAAGCAGGAAACCCCGTTCGTGGTGATCGACACCGCGATGATCTCCCAGGCCTATGACGACCTGCGCGCCGGTTTCGAATTCGCCAAGGTCTACTACGCCGTCAAGGCCAACCCGGCGGTGGAAATCATCGACCTGCTCAAGGACAAAGGCTCGAACTTCGACATCGCCTCGATCTACGAGCTGGATAAAGTCATGAGCCGTGGCGTGGGCCCGGACCAGATCAGCTACGGCAACACCATCAAGAAATCCCGCGACATTCGCTACTTCTACGAGAAGGGCGTGCGCCTGTACGCCACCGACTCCGAAGCCGACCTGCGCAACATCGCCAAGGCCGCGCCGGGTTCGAAGGTTTATGTGCGGATCCTCACCGAAGGCTCGACCACCGCTGACTGGCCGTTGTCGCGCAAGTTCGGCTGCCAGACCGACATGGCCATGGACCTGCTGATCCTGGCCCGCGACCTGGGCCTGGTGCCGTACGGCATTTCGTTCCACGTCGGCTCGCAACAGCGCGACATCAGCGTCTGGGACGCGGCCATCGCCAAGGTCAAGGTGATCTTCGAGCGTCTGAAGGAAGAAGACGGCATCGTCTTGAAGCTGATCAACATGGGTGGCGGCTTCCCGGCCAACTACATCACCCGCACCAACAGCCTGGACACCTACGCCGAGGAAATCATCCGCTTCCTCAAGGAAGACTTCGGCGACGACCTGCCGGAAATCATCCTGGAGCCGGGCCGTTCGTTGATCGCCAACGCCGGTATCCTGGTCAGCGAAGTGGTGTTGGTGGCGCGTAAGTCCCGTACCGCTGTCGAGCGTTGGGTGTACACGGATGTGGGCAAGTTCTCTGGCCTGATCGAAACCATGGACGAAGCCATCAAGTTCCCGATCTGGACCGAGAAGAAAGGCGAGATGGAAGAAGTGGTCATCGCCGGGCCGACCTGCGACAGCGCCGACATCATGTATGAAAACTACAAGTACGGTCTGCCGTTGAACCTGGCCATTGGCGATCGCCTGTACTGGTTGTCGACCGGGGCCTATACCACCAGCTATAGCGCGGTGGAGTTCAACGGCTTTCCGCCGCTGAAATCGTTTTACGTGTAATGCGTCCGGGCGCTTGAGCGTCCATCGTTCCAGCCCTGTCGCGTAATAGAAAACGGCGTTTTTCCAGAAATGGAAAGCGCCGTTTTTTTGTTTTTGTTCTCGATGAAACCGCGTTTCCCCTGTGGGAGCGAGCTTGCTCGCGA
>NZ_JACNDD010000112.1:0-21601 GCF_017351395.1 Pseudomonas sp. FW305-28 | reverse complement strand
ACATATCGGCAAACCGGTGGCGAACACCCAGTTCTATCTGTTGGATGAACACGGGCAACCGGTGCCGCTGGGCGTGCCGGGCGAAATCTACATCGGTGGTGCCGGGGTCGCTCGCGGTTATCTGAACCGTGATGACCTGACGGCCGAGCGCTTCCTGAAAGATCCATTCAGCACGGCTCCAAACGCCCGCATGTACCGCACGGGCGACCTGGGCCGGTATCTGCCGGATGGCAACATCGAATACCTGGGCCGTAACGATGACCAGGTGAAGATCCGTGGTTTCCGCATTGAACTGGGCGAGATCGAAGCCAAGCTCGCGCAACACGATGCCTTGAGCGAAGCCGTGGTTGTGGCCCGTGAAGACGTGCCGGGCGACAAGCGTCTGGTGGCCTATTTCACCCAGCATTCGCCAGTAGATATCGAAACCCTGCGCACGCACCTGCAAGCGCAGTTGCCGGCCTACATGGTGCCGGTCGCCTACGTGCGCCTGGAGGCACTGCCACTGACACCGAACGGCAAGCTCGACCGCAAGGCGCTGCCGGCGCCGGATCTGGATGCCGTCATCAGCCGTGGCTACGAAGCCCCGCAAGGCGAAACCGAAACCACCCTGGCGCAGATCTGGCAGGACTTGCTCAAGGTCGAACGCGTGGGCCGGCACGACCATTTCTTCGAACTGGGGGGGCATTCCCTACTGGCGGTCACGCTGATCGAGCGCATGCGCCAGGCCGGCTTGAGCGCCGACGTGCGCGTACTGTTCGGCCAACCCACCCTGGCCGCGCTGGCGGCCGCTGTCGGCAGCGGGAAGGAGATCAGCGTTCCGGCGAACCTGATTGCGCTGGACTGCGAACGCATCACCCCCGAGCTGCTGCCGCTGGCCAACCTGTCCCAGACGACCATCGACCGTCTCGTGGCGACAGTGCCGGGCGGTGTGCGCAACGTGCAGGATATCTACCCGTTGGCGCCGCTGCAGGAAGGCATTCTTTACCACCACCTGGCCGCGGAGCAGGGCGACCCGTACGTGCTCCAGTCACAGTTCGCCTTCGACAACCGTGAGCACCTGGATGCCTTCATCGGGGCGCTGCAGGTGGTGATCGATCGCCACGACATCTTGCGCACCAGTATTGTCTGGGAAGGTCTGGACGAGCCCATGCAAGTGGTCCGTCGTGAGGCCAGGCTGCACCTCGAAACGCTCGATCTTGACCCGGTCGCTGGCGATGTCGCAGAGCAACTGCGCCAGCGTTTCGACTCGCGGCATTACCGCCTGGACATCGCTCAGGCACCACTGATGCGCTTGGCTTATGGACGGGACGAGGCCAATCATCGGCTGGTCGCGACATTGTTGTTCCATCACCTCGCCCTGGACCATACGGCGCTGGAAGTGGTGCAACACGAGATGCAAGCGTACCTGCTGGGTGAAGCTGGGCAACTGGCCGAAGCGGTGCCCTATCGCAATTACGTGGCACAGGCACGGCTGGGTGTGAATCGCGAAGAGCATGAAGCGTTTTTCCGCGACATGCTCGGCGACATCGATGAGCCGACGCTGCCATTCAATTTGCAGGATGTGCAGGCTGGCGGACACGATATCGAAGAGGCCCACCAGGCGTTGGATGACGCCTTGGACCAGCGCCTGCGGGCCCAGGCGCGTCAACTGGGGGTGAGTGCCGCCAGCCTGGTGCACTTGGCGTGGGCGCAAGTGCTGGCCAAGGTCTCCGGCAAGCAGGAGGTGGTGTTCGGTACGGTGCTGATGGGCCGGATGCAGGGCGGCGAGGGCGCCGATCGGGCGCTGGGGATGTTCATCAATACCCTGCCGCTTCGCGTGAGCCTGGGCGAGCAAGGCGTCAAGGCTGGCGTCAAGGCTGTCCATGGGCAACTGACTGCCTTGCTGGGGCACGAACATGCCTCGCTGGCGCTGGCCCAACGTTGCAGTGGCGTGGCGGCACCGTTGCCGTTGTTCAGTGCCTTGCTCAACTACCGCCATGCCGCCACGACGACGTCGAACGAAGTATCGTCGGCCTGGAGCGGTATGCAGGCGCTGGGTGGTGAAGAACGGACCAACTACCCGCTGACATTGAACGTCGATGACCTGGGTACCGGTTTCAACCTGACGGTGCTGGTCGGGCAGGAGATTGGCGCCCAACGGATTTGCGCTTATATGCACGCAGCGTTGCAAACGCTCGTGCTGGCGCTGGAACAGACGCCACAGGCGGCACTGCATCGTCTGTCGATCTTGCCCGCAGCGGAAATCGAGCAATTGCTGGTGACGTTCAACGCCACCGAGGCGGATTATCCGCAGCAGCAGACGATTCATGGCCTGTTCGAAGAACAGGTCCAGCGTACGCCGGAGGCCGTCGCGGTCATCCGTGGCGAGCAACGCCTGAGCTATGGGGAACTGAACGAGCGGGCCAACCGCCTGGCCCACTACCTGCGCAAGCAGGGGGTGAAGCCCGATTCGCGGGTGGCGATCTGCGTCGAACGCGGTATCGACATGGTCGTGGGGCTGCTGGCGATCCTGAAGGCAGGGGGCGGTTATGTGCCGTTGGATCCGGCGTACCCGCTGGATCGCATTGCCTACATGCTGGAAGACAGCGCCCCGGCGGCGGTGTTGGCCCAGGACGCTACAGTCGGCTTGTTGAGCGATGCCTCGATGGCAGTGATCAATCTCGACAGCGGTTTGTGGCAGGACGAATCCGTCCAGAATCCCGAGGTCGCCGAGCTGACGTCCTCGCACCTGGCCTATGTCATCTACACCTCGGGTTCGACCGGTTTGCCTAAAGGCGTGATGATCGAACACCGCAACACGGTGAACTTCCTGACCTGGGCCCATCGCTCGTTCGATTCGCAAACCTTGGCGAAAACCCTGTTCTCGACGTCGCTGAACTTCGACCTGGCGGTCTACGAGTGCTTCGCGCCGCTGACCTCGGGCGGCAGCATCGAAGTGGTCACTAATGTGCTGGAACTGCAACAGGGCGAGCACGACATCACGCTGATCAACACCGTGCCGTCGGCGCTCAAGGCCTTGCTGGAGTCCGGTGAATTGGGCGAGGGCGTCGACACGGTCAACGTCGCCGGTGAAGCGCTCAAGCGCAGCCTGGTGGAGACGTTGTTCGAGCAGACCCAGGTCAAGCGCCTGTGCAACCTCTACGGCCCGTCGGAAACCACGACCTATTCAAGCTGGGTGTCGATGGCCCGCGAAGACGGATTTGCCGCACACATCGGCAAACCGGTGGCGAACACCCAGTTCTATCTGCTGGATGAGCACAAACAACCCGTGCCGCTGGGCGTGCCGGGCGAAATCTACATCGGTGGTGCCGGGGTCGCTCGTGGTTATCTCAATCGTGATGACCTGACGGCCGAGCGTTTCCTGAAAGATCCGTTCAGCGCCGTTCCAAGCGCCCGCATGTACAAGACTGGCGACCTGGGCCGCTACCTGGCGGACGGCAACATCGAATACCTGGGCCGTAATGACGACCAGGTGAAGATCCGCGGTTTCCGCATCGAGCTGGGGGAGATCGAAGCCAAGCTCGCGCAACACGATGCCTTGAGCGAAGCCGTGGTTGTGGCCCGTGAAGACGTGCCGGGCGACAAACGCCTGGTCGCCTATTTCACCCAGCATTCGCCAGTAGACATTGAAGCCCTGCGCACGCACCTGCAGGCGCAACTGCCGGCTTATATGGTGCCGGTGGCTTATGTGCGCCTGGAGGCCTTGCCACTGACGCCGAACGGCAAGCTCGACCGCAAGGCCCTGCCGGCACCGGATCTGGATGCCGTCATCACCCGTGGCTACGAAGCCCCGCAAGGCGAGGTCGAGATCAGCCTGGCCCAGATCTGGCAAGACTTGCTCAAGGTCGAACGTGTGGGGCGGCATGACCATTTCTTCGAGCTGGGCGGACACTCGCTGTTGGCCGTCAGCCTGATTGGCCGGATGCGCCAGCTCGGTTTGTCGGCGGATGTGCGGGTGCTGTTCAGCCAGCCAACGCTCGCGGCGCTGGCCGCCGCAGTCGGCAGTGGTGGCGAGGTTGTGGTGCCGGACAACGGCATCCTGCTGGGGTGCACCCGGATCACGCCGTCGATGCTGCCCTTGGTGGCGTTGGATCAGCAGGACATCGATCGTCTTGTGGAGACGGTGCCTGGTGGTGCGCGCAACGTGCAGGACATCTACCCGTTGGCGCCGTTGCAGGAAGGTATTCTTTATCACCACATCGCTGCGCACACGGGGGATCCCTATGTGTTGCAGGCCACGTTCACCGTCGCGGATCGCGAGCGGCTGGAGGCGTTTGCCCAGGCCCTGCAGGGCGTCATCGATCGCCACGACATCCTGCGTACTTCGGTGGCCTGGGAAGGCCTGGACGAGCCGGTGCAGGTGGTCTGGCGCAAAGCGCAACTGGCGGTGGAAGAGCTTGTGCTGAGTGCGGAGGCGGGCGATATCGCCGGGCAGTTGCGCGAGCGCTTCGACACGCTGCATTACCGCCTGGACATGCAGCAGGCGCCGCTGATGCGCATTGCATTCGCCCACGACCCGGCCAATCAACGCTGGGTGGCGATGTTGTTGTTCCATCACATGGTCCTCGACCACACGGCGCTGGAAGTGGTGCAACACGAGATGCAGGCGCACCTGCTGGGCAAGGCCGACCAGTTGGGCCAAGCCGTGCCGTTCCGCAATTACGTGGCCCAGGCCCGCTTGGGCGTGAGCCGTGAGGAGCACGAAGGGTTTTTCCGCGACATGTTGAGTGATGTCGACGAGCCGACATTGCCGTTCGGCTTGCTGGACGTACGTGGCGATGGCAGCGATATCGAAGAGGCCGGACTGAGCCTGCCTGCCGACCTGAGCCGCCGTCTGCGGGCCCAGGCCCGTCAGTTGGGCGTGAGCGCCGCGAGCCTGCATCACTTGGCGTGGGCGCAAGTGCTGGGGCAGGTGTCCGGCAAGCAGGACGTTGTGTTTGGCACCGTGCTGATGGGGCGGATGCAGGGCGGCGACGGCGCTGAGCATGCACTGGGCATGTTCATCAATACCTTGCCATTGCGGGTGGGCGTCGGCGCCCAAGGCGTGCGTGACGGCGTAAAAGCCACCCACGCTCGCCTGACCGGCCTGCTGGGGCACGAGCACGCCTCGCTGGCGTTGGCCCAGCGTTGCAGCGGCGTGGTCGCGCCGATGCCGCTGTTCAATGCCTTGCTCAATTATCGACACAGTGCCGCAGGCGTTGCCTCAAACGAAGCCTTGGTGGCCTGGGACGGTATTCAACTGCTGAGCAACGAAGAGCGTACCAACTACCCGCTGACCTTGTCGGTGGATGACCTGGGCGAAGCTTTCCACTTGTCGGCGCTGGCAGTGCCGCAGGTCGGTGCGCAGCGGATATGTGCCTACATGAACATTGCCCTGGAGCATCTGGTCGAAGCGCTGGAACAGGCTCCGCAGACGCCGTTGCACAGCCTGTCGATCCTGCCGCCGGCCGAGCGTCGGCAATTGCTGGTGGACTTCAACGCCACCACCCGTAGCTATCCCCAGGACAGGACCGTCCATGGCCTGTTCGAGGCACGGGCCAAGGAGCTTCCGGAGGCAACCGCGGTCGTGCACAACGGCCACAGCCTGACGTACGCCGAGTTGAATCGCAGGGCCAATTGCCTGACCCGTCATTTGATTGGCCTGGGGGTGCAACCGGGTGATCGCGTGGCGATTCTGCTGGAACGCTCAGTCGGGCTGCTGGTCAGCCAATTGGCGATCCTCAAGTGCGCCGCGGTCTACGTGCCGCTGGACGTCAGCGCACCACTCGAACGTCAGGATTTCATGGTGCGTGACAGCGGTGCCCGGACGCTCCTGACCCTGAGCGCGATGGCGGTGCCTGAGGGGGTTGCCCGTGTGGATCTGGATAGCGTGGTCCTGGAGACCGAGGCGGACCATGACCTGCGGCTGATACAAAGCACCGAATCGGTGGCCTACATCATGTACACCTCCGGCTCCACCGGCACCCCGAAAGGCGTGCTGGTGCCACATCGGGCGATCAACCGACTGGTGATCAACAACGGCTACGCCGAGTTCAACGCCCAGGACCGGGTGGCCTTTGCCTCCAACCCGGCCTTCGACGCCAGCACCCTCGACGTCTGGGCACCGTTGCTCAACGGCGGTTGTGTGGTGGTGGTCGACCAGGACGTGCTGTTGTCCCAGGCGGATTTCCACGCGCTGTTGCTCGAACAATCGGTCAGCGTGTTGTGGATGACCGCTGGTCTGTTCCATCAATACGCCGCGGGGCTGATGACGGTGTTCGCCCAATTGCGCTACCTGATCGTCGGTGGCGATGTGCTCGACCCAGCGGTGATCGGCCGAGTCCTGAAGGAAGGCGCGCCGCTGCACCTGCTCAACGGCTACGGCCCGACCGAAGCCACCACGTTTACCACCACCCATGAGATCAAGAGCGTGGGCGAGGGCGGTATCCCGATCGGTCGTCCGATCGGCAACACCCGTGTCTATGTGCTGGATGCCAATCGTCAGCCAGTGCCCATTGGCGTGGCCGGCGAGCTGTACATCGGTGGCGATGGCGTGGCGAAAGGGTACTTGAATCGTCCCGAGCTGAGCGCCGAGAAGTTCGTCGCCGACCCGTTCAATGCCGATCCCGGTGCCTTGCTCTACCGCACCGGCGACCTGGCGCGCTGGCGCGCGGACGGCGCGGTGGATTACCTGGGGCGTAACGACGACCAGGTGAAGATCCGTGGTTTCCGCATTGAGCTGGGCGAGATCGAAGCCCGCTTGGGCCAATGCCCTGGTGTGAAAGACGCGGTCGTGCTGGCGCGACAAGACGATGCCGGTCCCAAGCGCCTGGTGGGTTATGTGATCCCTGAGCCGGGCGTGACCTTGTCGGTACATGCCTTGCGCGAGCAATTGTCGAGTGTGCTGGCCGACTACATGCTGCCCAGCGCGTTCGTGGTACTGCCAGCCTTCCCGCTGACCGCCAACGGCAAACTGGATCGTCGTGAACTCCCGGCGCCGGATGCCGAGGCCTATGCCTCTCGTGAATATGAAGCGCCGCTGGGCAAGGTGGAACAGACCCTGGCGCAAATCTGGGCGGACGTGCTGAAGGTCGAGCAGGTGGGGCGCCACGATCACTTCTTCGAACTCGGCGGGCACTCGTTGCTGGCGGTCACGCTGATCGAACGCATGCGCCAGGCCGGCTTGAGCGCCGACGTGCGCGTGCTGTTCAGCCAACCGACCCTGGCCGCACTGGCCGCGGCGATTGGCAGCGGCAGGGAAGTCAGCGTTCCGCCGAACCTGATTCCTTTGCACTGCGAACACATCACCCCGGACTTGTTGCCCTTGATCAACCTGTCCCAGGACGCCATCGACCGTCTCGTCGCCACCGTTCCCGGTGGTGCGAGCAACGTGCAGGACATCTACCCACTGGCACCGTTGCAGGAAGGGATTCTTTACCATCACCTGGCCGCCGAGCAGGGCGACCCCTATGTGTTGCAATCGCAATTCGCCTTCGACAACCGTGAACGCCTGGATGCCTTCATCGGGGCGCTGCAGATGGTGATTGATCGTCACGACATCTTGCGCACCAGTGTGCTCTGGGAAGGGCTGGATGAGCCGGTGCAAGTGGTTTGGCGCCAGGTGCTGCTTGAATCACAGTGCATTGTGCCGGACGCCACGGCTGGCGACGTTGCCACGCAACTGGCCAACCGCTTCGATGCGCGGCACTATCGCCTGGACCTGGGCCGGGCACCGTTGTTGCAGCTGGCTTATGCGCGGGACGAGGCCCAGGACCGCTGGGTCGCGATCCTGTTGTTCCATCACATGGCGCTGGACCACACCGCCCTGGACGTGATGCAACATGAAATGCAAATGCATTTGCTGGGGCAGGGCGAGCAGTTGGGCGCCGCGATGCCGTATCGCAACTACGTGGCCCAGGCCCGCCTGGGGACGAGTGAACAAGAGCACGAAACGTTTTTCCGCGAGATGCTCGGCGATATCGACGAGCCGACGTTGCCTTTTGGCTTGCAGGACGTGCAGGGTGAGGGGCATGGCATCGATGAGGATCGCCAGCCTGTCGATCTTGCGCTGTCCAGGCGCCTGCGAGTGCAGGCACGCCACCTGGGGGTGAGTGCTGCCAGTCTGGTACACCTGGCCTGGGCGCAGGTGCTGGGCAAGGTTTCGGGCAAGCAGGAGGTGGTGTTCGGTACGGTCTTGTTGGGCCGGATGCAGGGCGGCGACGGGGCCGATCGCGCCCTGGGGATGTTCATCAACACCTTGCCGTTGCGGGTGGATGTGGGCACCCAGGACGTGCGCAGCGGCGTCAAGGCCACTCACGGGCGCTTGACCGCCTTGCTCGGCCATGAACATGCCTCGTTGGCACTGGCGCAACGTTGCAGTGGTGTGGTGGCGCCGACGCCGCTGTTCAGCGCCTTGCTCAACTACCGCCACAGCGCGGTCCAGGTGACCCAGGACGCTCTGTCGGCCTGGAGCGGGATCAACGCACTGGGCGGTGATGAGCGGACCAATTATCCCTTGACCCTCAACGTGGATGACCTGGGTGACGGGTTCTTCCTCACGGTGATGGTCGATACGGCCATTGGTGCGCAGCGTATTTGCGGTTATATGCAGGTGGCTCTGGAAAACCTGGTCATGGCCCTGGAGCAGGCGCCGCAAACCCCGCTCCACGCCTTGGCGATCCTGCCACCGGCCGAGCGCCGGCAATTGCTCGAAACCTGGAACACGACCGACGTCACCTATGCCGATGATGCCCTGATCCATCGGCAATTCGAGGGCTGGGCCGCGTCTCAACCCGACACCGTGGCCGTTGTGCATGAAGAGCAGGCACTGACCTACGACGAGCTCAATGCCCGCGCCAACCAACTGGCCCACAGCCTCGTGGCCCTGGGTGTTCGTCCGGATGATCGGGTTGCCATCTGTGTCGAGCGTGGCCTGGACATGATCATTGGCCTGCTGGGTATCCTCAAAGCCGGCGCGGGGTATGTACCGCTGGACCCGACTTATCCACCCGAGCGCATCGCCTACATGCTGCATGACAGCAGCCCCGTGGCGGTGGTGACCCAGTCGCAATGGCGCGACAGCCTGCCGGTATTGCCGGTGCCCACTCTGGTGCTTGACCCGACCGATGCCGGCGAAATGAACCAGCAGCCGCGGCACAATCCCGATGTGGCGGACCTGAATGCCAGCCACCTGGCCTACGTGATCTACACCTCCGGCTCCACCGGCCTGCCCAAGGGCGTGATGGTCGAGCACCGCAACGTCGCCCGGCTGTTTTCGGCGACCCAGCCCTGGTTCGAATTTGGCCCGCAGGATGTGTGGGCGCTGTTCCATTCCTTTGCCTTCGATTTCTCGGTCTGGGAAATCTGGGGCGCCTTGACCCACGGTGGCCGCTTGCTGGTGGTGCCGCAACTGGTCAGCCGTTCACCGCAATACTGCTATGCCTTGTTGTGCGAAGCGGGTGTGACCATTCTCAACCAGACGCCGAGTGCCTTCCGCCAGTTGATTGCGGCCCAGGGTGACAGCGACCTGAGTCACAGCCTGCGGCAAGTGATCTTCGGTGGCGAGGCCCTGGAAACCGGGATTCTCAAACCGTGGTACGCCCGCCAGGCCAATGCCCGGACGCAGTTGGTCAACATGTACGGCATCACCGAAACGACGGTGCACGTGACGTATCGTCCCCTTGACGCAGCCGACGCGCAGTTGGCCGGCGTCAGCCCTATTGGCAAGCGCATTCCCGACCTGCAACTGTACGTGCTCGACACCCAACGCGAGCCGGTGCCGGTGGGGGTGACAGGTGAGATGTACGTGGGCGGCGGCGGGGTCAGTCGTGGTTATTTGAACCGTGACGAGCTGACCGCCGAGCGTTTCCTCGACAACCCGTTCAGCCCCGAGCCGAATGCGCGGATGTACCGGACTGGCGACCTGGGTCGCTGGCTGGCGGACGGCAGCATCGAGTACCTGGGCCGCAATGACGACCAAGTGAAGATCCGCGGTTTCCGTATCGAATTGGGCGAGATCGAAGCCAAGCTGGCCGCGTGCAATGGTGTACGGGAGGCCGTGGTGGTGGCGCGCCAGGATACGCCGGGCGATCAGCGCCTGGTGGCCTATGTGATTGCCGAGGAAGGCGAGCCGCCATCGGCTGCCGAGCTGCGCGATGAGCTGCTGGGTTCGTTGGCCGAATACATGGTGCCCAGCGCATTCGTGATGTTGACGGTGTTCCCGTTGACCACCAACGGCAAGCTGGACCGCAAGGCATTGCCGGTGCCGGACCAGTCGTCGGTGGTGACCCGTGAATACGAGGCCCCTCAAGGCGAGGTCGAGATCGCCATTGCCAGGATCTGGCAAGACCTGCTGCATGTCGAGCGGGTCGGCCGCCACGACCACTTCTTTGAAATGGGCGGCCACTCGTTGCTGGCGGTGAAGTTGGTCGAGCGCATGCGCCAGATCGACCTGGCGGCCGATGTACGCGTGCTGTTCGGCCAGCCGACGTTGGCGGCGTTGGCGGCTGCGGTGGGCGGTTGCCAGGAAGTCCAGGTGCCGGCCAACCTCATCCCGGACGACTGTTCGCGGATCACACCGGACCTGTTGCCGCTGGCCACGTTGAGCCAGGACGAGATCGACCGCGTCGTGGCGACGGTGCCCGGTGGCGTGGGTAATGTGCAGGACATCTATGCCTTGACGCCGCTGCAGGAGGGCATTCTGTATCACCACGTCGCGGCGGCCAAAGGTGATCCTTATTTGCAATACATACTGTTCGCTTTTGACAGCCGTGCCCGCTTGGATCTTTTCGCCAAGGCACTGCAAAGCACGGTATCCAGGCACGACATCCTGCGCACCGGCGTGGTCTGGGAAGGCATTGACGAACCGGTTCAAGTGGTCTGGCGCGAGGCGCGGCTGGGGTTCGATGAGATCATGTTGGACCCGGCGGCGGGGGATATCGCCCGGCAACTGCGCGAACGTCTGGATCCGCGCCACTATCGCCTGGATATTCGTCAGGCGCCGATGATGCGCATTGGTTACGCACAAGACGTGGCGAACGACCGCTGGGTGGGCATGCTGTTGTTCCACCATATGGTCGATGATGCGACCTCGCTGGCCATGCTCGCGGCGGAAATTGGCGCGCACATGTCCGGCGGCGAACAGGCACTGGCGGCGTCGGTGCCGTATCGCAACTTCGTGGCACAGGCGCGGCTCGGCGTCAGCCGCGAGGAACATGAAGCATTTTTCCACGAGATGCTGGGTGATGTGGCTGAACCGACGCTGCCCTTCGGTTTGCAGGATGTACAGGGTGACGGGCACGATATCGAGGAGGTCCGCCAGAGAGTCGATGCCGAGCTTGGCCAGCGTCTGCGGGTGCAGGCGCGTCAGCTTGGCGTGAGCGCGGCAAGCTTGTATCACCTGGCCTGGGCGCTGGTGCTGGGCAAAGTGTCGGGCAAGGAAGACGTGGTCTTCGGCACCGTACTGCTGGGGCGCATGCAAGGCGGTGAGGGCGCCGACCGTGCGTTGGGGATGTTCATCAACACCTTGCCGTTGCGGGTGAGCCTGGGCGCGCAAGGTGTGCGTGCCGCCGTCAAGTCGACCCATGCACGCTTGACGGCGCTGCTGGGGCACGAGCACGCCTCGTTGGTCCTGGCGCAACGCTGCAGTGGCGTGGCGGCACCGACGCCGTTGTTCAGCGCGCTGCTCAACTATCGCCATCTCGGTGCGCAGGCGCCATCCAGCGAAGTCATTGCGGCCTGGGAGGGTATCCAGACACTGGAAGGTGAGGAGCGCACCAACTATCCGTTGACGTTGTCGGTGGATGACTTGGGTGAAGGTTTCAACCTGACCGTCATGGCTCAGGCACCCATTGGCGCCGAGCGTGTTTGCAATTATGTGCAATGCGTTGTGGAGAATCTGGTTCAGGCGCTGGAGCAATCGCCGCTGGCCCCCTTGAGCGGGTTGAAGATCCTGCCGCCGGCCGAGCGTCGGCAATTGCTCGAGAGCTGGAACAGCACGGGCGTCGCATTTGCCCAGGACGCACTGATCCATGCTCAGTTTGAAGTCTGGGCTGCAGCACAGCCCGAGGCCATGGCGGTGATGTTCGAAGAGCGGACGCTGACCTACAGCGAGCTCAACGCCCGGGCCAACCAGGTCGCTCATCGCCTGCTGGCGCAGGGTATTCGCCCGGATGATCGGGTCGCGATCTGTGTCGAGCGTGGTTTGGACATGATCGTCGGCTTGTTGGGGATCCTGAAGGCCGGCGCCGGTTATGTGCCGGTGGACCCGGCCTACCCGACGGAACGCATTGCCTACATGCTGCGTGACAGCATGCCGGTTGCGCTGTTGGCCCACGCCGCCACGCATCGTCTGTTGGCGGGCGTCTCGATGCCGGTGCTGCAACTCGATGACGGTAGCTGGCAGGACGAATCCGTCGCCAACCCGCAAGTGCCGGGCCTGGACTCCAGCCACTTGGCCTATGTGATCTACACCTCGGGTTCGACCGGATTGCCCAAGGGCGTGATGGTCGAGCACCGCAACGTCGCGCGGCTGTTCTCGGCGACCCAACCCTGGTTCGACTTTGGCCAGCAGGACGTGTGGGCACTGTTCCATTCCTTTGCCTTCGATTTCTCGGTCTGGGAAATCTGGGGTGCGTTGACCCATGGCGGCCGCTTGCTAGTGGTGCCGCAATTGGTCAGCCGTTCTCCGCAAGATTGCTATGCGCTGTTATGCGAGACCGGTGTCACGGTGCTGAACCAGACCCCAAGCGCTTTCCGGCAACTGATCGTGGCCCAGGGCGAAAGCGATCTGAGCCACAGCCTGCGCCAGGTGATCTTTGGCGGCGAAGCGCTGGAAACCGGCATGCTCAAGCCGTGGTATGCCCGTGTAGGCAATGCCGGGACACAACTGGTGAACATGTATGGCATCACCGAAACGACGGTGCACGTGACGTATCGAGCGCTTGAAGCGGCTGATGCACAGTCGACGGGTGTCAGCCCCATTGGCAAGCGCATTCCCGACCTGCAACTGTACGTGCTCGATGCTCAGCGTGAGCCGGCGCCGGTGGGTGTGGTGGGTGAGATGTACGTGGGGGGCGCGGGTGTCAGCCGCGGTTATTTGAACCGCGACGAACTGACCGCCGAGCGCTTCCTCGACAACCCGTTCAGCCCCGAGCCGAATGCGCGGATGTACCGGACTGGCGACCTGGGTCGCTGGCTGGCGGACGGCAGCATCGAGTACCTGGGCCGCAATGACGACCAGGTGAAGATCCGCGGTTTCCGGATCGAGCTGGGCGAGATCGAAGCGACCTTGGCCGCCTGCGAGGGGGTCAGCGAGGCAGTGGTCATCGCTCGCGAGGACGAGCCGGGCGACAAGCGCCTGGTGGCTTATGTGATTGCCACAGAGGGTGCGCAACCGTCGGCGGTCGACTTGCGTACACAGTTGTTGCGGTCGCTGGCGGAGCACATGGTCCCCAGCGCCTTCGTGATCCTTGACGCGTTCCCGTTGACCACTAACGGCAAGCTCGATCGCAAGGCCTTGCCAGCGCCGGATCAATCGGCAGTGATCAGCCGTGAATACGAAGCCCCGCAAGGCGAGGTCGAGACGACCATCGCGCGGATCTGGCAGGACTTGCTCAAGCTTGGACGGGTCGGTCGTCACGACAATTTCTTCGAGCTGGGCGGCCATTCGTTGCTGGCCGTGAAACTGATCGAACGTATGCGCCAGGTCGACCTGGCCGCCGATGTGCGGGTGCTGTTCGGCCAGCCGACGCTGGCCGCGTTGGCCGCCGCGGTGGGCGGTGTCAGGGAGGTCGTGGTACCGGGCAATGCGATTGCGGACGGTTGCACGCGGATCACCCCGGACATGTTGCCCCTGGCTGATCTGGACCAGGACGCCATCGACCGAATCGTGGCCACGGTGCCGGGTGGCGTGACGAACGTGCAGGATATCTACGCCCTGGCGCCATTGCAGGAGGGGATTCTCTACCACCACCTTGCCGCGGAGCAGGGCGATCCCTACGTGTTGCAGGTGCTGTTCGGCTTTGACAACCGCGAACGGTTGCAAGCCTTTGCCCAGGCCTTGCAGAGCGTGGTGTCGCGTAATGACATCTTGCGCACCAGCATGGTCTGGCAAGGTCTGGAAGCACCGGTGCAAGTGGTATGGCGCCATGCGACCCTGGGCCTTGAAGAGATCGAGGTGGATCCGGCGGGGGGCGAGGTGGTGCAGCAACTGCACGGGCGTTTCGATCCGCGTCATTACCGTCTCGACATCGCCCAGGCACCGCTGATGCGCTTTGCCTTTGCCCAGGATGTGGCGAATCAGCGCTGGGTCGGCATGCTGTTGTTCCATCATATGGCGTTGGACCACACGGCGCTTGAGGTCGTGGTGCACGAGATGCAGGCCAGTCTCTTGGGCCAGGCGCACTTGCTTTCGCCCGCGGTGCCGTATCGCAATCATGTGGCCCAGGCGCGACTGGGGGTCAGTCGTGAGCAGCACGAAGCGTTTTTCCGTGAGATGCTCGGCGATATCGATGAGCCAACGTTGCCGTTCGGCTTGCAGGATGTGCAGGGTGATGGCAGCGGTATCGAAGAAGCACATCAGGACGTGGACGCTGCGCTGGCGCAGCGCCTGCGGGCCCAGGCCCGTCAGCTCGGTGTGAGCGCGGCAAGCCTGGTTCACTTGGCCTGGGGGCATGTGGTCGGGCGGGTTTCGGGCCGTGAGGAGGTGGTGTTCGGCACCGTGCTGATGGGGCGGATGCAGGGCGGCGACGGGGCCGATCGGGCCCTGGGCATGTTCATCAATACGTTGCCATTGCGCGTCAGTGTCGGCGCTCAAGGCGCCCGCGCCGGAGTCAAGGCGACCCATGGCCGGTTGTCGGCCTTGCTGGGGCACGAGCACGCCTCGTTGTCCCTGGCGCAGCGTTGCAGTGGCGTACCGACCTCGCTGCCATTGTTCAGCACCTTGCTCAATTATCGACACAGCGCGGCTGAAGCGGTGTCCGACCAGGCCATCTCGGCCTGGCAGGGGATGCAAACCCTGCACATGGAAGAACGCACCAACTATCCTTTGTGCCTGAACGTGGACGACCTGGGCGAAGGCTTCCGGTTCACCGCTCAAGCAGTGGTCGAAGTGGGTGCCCAACGTGTCTGCGGTTACATGCATACAGCGCTGGAAAGCCTGGTGGCAGCATTGGAGCAGACGCCTGAACGGGCGTTGCGTGAACTGCCGATTGTGCCGGCAGCCGAGCGCGAACAGTTGCTGGTGGACTTCAACGCCACCCACGCTGACTATCCGCAAGAGCAGACCATCCATGGCCTGTTCGAGGCTCAGGTACTGCGCACGCCGGACGCCGTGGCGGTGCGCCATGGCCGGCATCAGCTCAATTATCGTGAGCTCAATGGGCTCTCCAACCGCTTGGCCCATTACCTGCGCAAACAGGGCGTGGAGCCCGATTCGCGGGTGGCGATCTGCGTCGAGCGCGGTATCGACATGGTCGTGGGGCTGTTGGCGATCCTCAAGGCCGGCGGCGGTTATGTGCCGCTGGATCCGGCGTACCCGCTGGACCGCATCGCCTACATGTTGGAAGACAGTGCCCCGGCGGCGATCCTGGTTCAGGGGACTACGCGTAACTTGCTGGGCGAAACGGCGATACCGGTGATCGACCTCGACAAAGGCATCTGGCAAGACGAGGCGGCGCCCAATCCGCAGGTGCCGGGCCTGAGCTCGTCGCACCTGGCCTATGTCATCTACACCTCGGGTTCAACCGGTTTGCCTAAAGGCGTGATGATCGAACACCGCAACACGGTGAACTTCCTGACCTGGGCCCATCGCTCATTTGACGCTCAAACCCTGTCGAAAACCCTGTTCTCGACGTCGCTGAACTTCGACTTGGCCGTCTATGAATGCTTCGCGCCGCTGACCTCGGGCGGCAGCATCGAAGTGGTCACTAATGTGCTGGAACTGCAACAGGGTGAGCGCGACATCACGCTGATCAACACCGTGCCGTCGGCGCTCAAGGCCTTGCTGGAATCCGGCGGATTGGGCGAGGGTGTCGACACGGTGAACGTCGCCGGTGAAGCGCTCAAGCGCAGCCTGGTGGAGACGTTGTTCGAGCAGACCCAGGTCAAGCGCCTGTGCAACCTCTACGGCCCTTCGGAAACCACGACCTACTCAAGTTGGGTATCGATGGCCCGCGAAGACGGGTTTGCCGCACATATCGGCAAACCGGTGGCGAACACTCAGTTCTATCTGCTGGACGAGCACAAACAACCCGTGCCGCTGGGCGTGCCGGGTGAAATCTACATCGGTGGTGCCGGGGTCGCTCGTGGTTACTTGAACCGCGACGACCTGACGGCTGAACGTTTCCTCAAGGATCCGTTCAGTACGGCTCCGAACGCCCGCATGTACCGCACGGGTGACCTGGGCCGCTACCTGCCGGACGGGAACATCGAGTACCTGGGCCGTAACGATGACCAGGTGAAGATCCGTGGTTTCCGCATCGAGTTGGGCGAGATCGAAGCCAAGCTCGCGCAACACGATGCCTTGAACGAAACCGTAGTCCTGGCCCGTGAGGACGTACCGGGCGACAAGCGCCTGGTCGCCTATTTCACCCAACATTCGCCTGACGAAGCAGTAGAAATCGAAACCCTGCGCACGCACCTGCAAACGCAACTGCCGGCCTATATGGTGCCCGCCGTCTACGTGCGCCTGGACGCGTTGCCACTGACGCCGAACGGCAAGCTCGACCGCAAGGCGCTGCCAGCGCCGGATCTGGATGCCGTCATTTCCCGTGGCTACGAAGCCCCGCAAGGCGAGGTCGAAACCACCTTGGCGCAGATCTGGCAAGATTTGCTGGGCCTGCAACAGGTCGGTCGTCATGACCAGTTCTTCGAACTGGGTGGCCACTCGTTGCTGGCGATTCAATTGATTTCCCAGGTGCGTCTGCGCCTGGGTGTGGAGTTGGGCCTGACCGAACTGTTCGCCCAGCCCCAGCTCATGGGGTTGGCGCAGGCAGTGGCCGTTGCCGGGCGCAGCACGTTGCCGGAAATCGTCCGGGTTTCTCGAAAGGACGACTTGCCCTTGTCGTTCGCCCAACAGCGCCTATGGTTCCTGGCACAGATGGAAGGGGCGAGCGCGGCCTACCACATACCCGCGGGGCTGCGCTTGCGCGGTGTGCTGGACCGCCTCGCCTTGCAGCGGGCTCTGGACCGTATTGTCGCTCGCCATGAGGCCCTGCGTACCACCTTCGTGCAGGTGCGGGGACAGGAGGCTCGGCAGTGTATCGCGCCCGTCGATGTCGGGTTTGCGCTACTGCACCATGACTTCTGCGGCCTGGCCGATGCCGAGGGCCAACTGCACGCACTGGCGGCGCAGGAAGCCACAGATACCTTTAGCCTGGAGCAGGGGCCATTGATCCGGGGCCGGCTGGTCCGCCTCGGCAGCGAAGACCATGTGTTGCTGCTGACCATGCACCACATCGTCTCGGACGGCTGGTCCATTGGCGTGTTGATCAAGGAATTGACGGCGCTTTATGAAGCGTTTCGTCATGACCTGGACGATCCACTGCCGGCGTTGACGGTGCAGTACAGCGACTACGCTGTCTGGCAACGTCGCTGGTTGAGCGGCGAGGTGCTGCAAACCCAAAGCGATTACTGGCGACAGGCCCTGGCCGATGCGCCAGC
Organism: Pseudomonas sp. FW305-28; assembly: GCF_017351395.1. Lineage (NCBI taxonomy): Bacteria > Pseudomonadati > Pseudomonadota > Gammaproteobacteria > Pseudomonadales > Pseudomonadaceae > Pseudomonas > Pseudomonas sp. FW305-28. The sequence goes on along the minus strand of NZ_JACNDD010000112.1, from coordinate 3,961 downwards.
CTTGTTGATGCTGCCCACCGACCGTGCGCGTCCTGCGCAACAGGACTATGCCGGGGCGACATTGCCGGTGGTCTTCGACGCCGATTTGACCGCGAGCCTCAAGGCCCTGAGCCAGCGCCACGGCGTCACCTTGTACATGACCATGATGGCGGCCTGGGGGGCGTTGTTGAGCCGGCTTTCGGGCCAGGATGAAGTGGTGATCGGCTCGCCGGTGGCCAACCGCACGCGGTCGGAAGTCGAAGGATTGATTGGTTTCTTCGTCAACACCTTGGCCGTGCGCATCGATCTCTCGGGGGCGCCGACGGTAGAAACCTTGCTGGCCCGGGTCAAGGCCCAGGCCCTTGGCGCCCAGGCGCATCAGGACCTGCCATTCGAACAAGTGGTGGAGGTGCTCAAACCGGTGCGCAGCCTGGCCCACAGTCCGCTGTTCCAGGCCATGCTGTCGTGGCAGACCCATGACAGCACCGAACTGGTGCTGGGGGACTTGAAACTCGAAGGCCTGGGTGCGGCAAGCAACGTTGCCAAATTCGACGTGTCCCTGGAACTGAGCGAGATCCAAGGGCAGATGTTTGGTGCCCTTGAATACGCCACGGCGTTGTTCGACGAGGGCACGGTGCAGCGTTACCTCGGCTACTTCCAACGCCTGCTGCGGGCCATGGTCGCAAGTGACCAGACCCGGATCGAACGGATCGCGCTGCTGGACAACGCCGAACGTGAGCATTTGCTGGCAGGCCTCAACGCGACCCAGGTCGCGTACCCACGTGAACAGACCATCCACCAGTTGTTCGAAGCCCAGGTCGAGGCTCGACCGGACGCCATCGCTGTCGCGTTCGGTGATGAGCGACTGAGTTACGCCGAACTGAACCGCCAGGCTAACCAGATGGCTCATCACCTGATCGGCCTGGGCATCCGCCCGGATGATCGGGTGGCGATCTGCGTTGAACGCGGTGCCGACATGCTCATCGGCCTGTTGGCCATTCTCAAGGCCGGTGCCGGTTACGTACCGCTTGACCCGGCGTTTCCAGCCGAACGCTTGGCCTACATGCTCGCCGACAGTGCCCCGGTGGCGCTGCTGAGCCAAGGTGAGTTGCTAGATCATCTGCCCGCGTTGACGGTGCCGGTGGTGCTGCTCGACCGCGCCGAGCGCGTGCGTTGCGGCATTGCCGCCGGTTGCGACGACAATCCGCGCGTTGCGTCCCTGGGCGTGCGTCACCTGGCCTACGTCATCTACACCTCGGGCTCCACCGGCAACCCCAAAGGGGTGATGATCGAACACCGGGGCCTGGTCAACTACTGCGTCGATGCGGTCCGCTTGTTTGGCCTGACACCGGACGACACGGTGTTGCAGCAGAACACCTTGAACTTCGACTTGTCGGTGGAAGAGATCTTCCCGGCGCTGCTGGCCGGTGCCACCCTGGCGCCGACCCGACAGCTGTTTGGCAGTGCCGAGTTGCAACAAAACGGCGATATTCGCCCGACCTTCCTGCACCTGACAGCGGCCCATTGGCATACCCTCGCGGCCGAATGGCACAACTCGCCGGCCCAGGCTCGGGACTATTTGCGCGACGTGCGGTTGATCAACGTCACCGGTGACGCCTTGTCGACGCAGAAACTGCAGATGTGGGACGCGGTTCGTCCGGCGCATACCCGATTGGTCAACACCTATGGCCCGACCGAGGCCACGGTGTCCTGCACCGCCGCCTACATGGAGCACGACGCGGTCGATGGCATCCTCGGCAATGCCAGCATCGGCAGGCCGATGGCCAACACCCGTATCTACCTGCTCGATGCGTACCGCCAGCCGGTGCCGTTCGGGGTCGCGGGGGAAATCTTCATCGGGGGCGACGGTGTGGCCCGCGGTTACCTGAACCTTGACGCCATCAACGCCGAACGCTTCCTGGCCGACCCGTTCAGCGACCAGCCCGATGCGCGCCTGTACAAGACCGGCGACCTGGCCCGTTATCGTCCGGACGGACGCCTCGAATACCTGGGGCGCAACGACTTCCAGGTCAAGGTCCGTGGCTTCCGTATCGAACTGGGCGAGATCGAGGCCCGGCTGGGTGACTGTGCCGGGGTCAAGGAAGCGGCGGTGATCGTGCGTGAAGACACGCCGGGCGACAAACGCCTGGTGGCCTATGTGGTGCCGCAGGCTGGAGTGAACCTGAACGCGGCGAGCCTGCGCGCGCAGTTGTCGGTGCAACTGGCCGAGTACATGCTGCCAGGTGCGTTCGTCAGCCTGGTCGCGCTGCCGCTGACGCCGAACCGCAAGCTCGACCGCCAGGCGTTGCCGGCACCCGATGCCGAGGCGTACGCCAGCCGCACCCATGAAGCGCCCCAGGGCCACACGGAAATCGTTCTGGCGCAGATCTGGCAAACCCTGCTCAAGGTCGAGTCGGTGGGCCGCCACGATCACTTCTTCGAACTGGGTGGGCATTCCTTGCTGGTGATGCGCTTGATCGCCCAGGTGCGCGAACAATTGGGCGTGGAGCTGAACCTGAGGGATGTCTTTGCCCAACCGCAATTGAGTGCGCTGGCCCAGGTGCTCTCCCAGGCGGCGCACAGCACCCGGCCGGGTATCGTGCCGGTGTCCCGCGAACAGGCGTTGCCGTTGTCTTTCGCCCAGCAGCGCCTCTGGTTCCTGGCGCAATTGGATGGGACCAGTGCGGCGTACCACATCCCCACGGGCCTGCGCCTGCGAGGCGCGCTGGATACTTCGGCGCTCACGCGTGCACTGGACCGTATCGTGGCCCGCCACGAGGCCTTGCGTACCACTTTTGTGCAGGCGCAGGGGCAGGAAGTGGAACAGCGCATTGCCCCGGTCGATGTCGGCTTCGCGTTGCGGTTGCAGGCCCTGGCAGGGCGAGCGGAGGCCGAAACCGAACTGATGGCCCTGGCCGAGGAAGAGGCTCGCCAGGCTTTCGACCTGGCCCACGGCCCGTTGGTACGTGGCCGACTGGTGCGGATGGCGGACGATGATCACGTGCTGTTGGTGACCCTGCACCATATCGTTTCGGATGGTTGGTCCGCCGATCTGCTGACCCATGAGTTGGGCGTGCTGTATGAGGCGTTCCGTCAGGGGCAGGACGATCCATTGCCGGCGTTGCCGATTCAGTACGCGGACTATGCCCTCTGGCAGCGGCGCTGGCTCACCGGGGAGGTCTTGGACCAACAGGAACGCTTCTGGCGGCAAACCCTGGCCGACGCACCGGCCCTGTTGACGTTGCCCACCGATCGGCCACGGCCTGCGCAGCAGGATCACGCCGGCGCTGCGGTGGGGATTGTCCTCGACGAAACCCTGACCCAAGGCCTCAAGGCGTTGAGCCAGCGCCATGGTGCCACTTTGTTCATGACGGTCATGGCCGCCTGGGCCACGGTGCTCAGTCGCCTCTCCGGCCAGCACGACGTTGTCATCGGCACGCCGGTGGCGAACCGCATGCAGGCGGAAGTCGAGGGCTTGATCGGCCTGTTCGTCAACACGCTGGCGCTGCGCGTCGATGTGGCGGATGAACTGACGGTGCAAGCCTTGTTGCAACAAGTGAAGGTTCGGACCCTGGATGCCCAGGCGCACCAGGACCTGCCTTTCGAACAGGTGGTGGAGGTGGTCCGGCCATTGCGCAGCCTGTCCCATAGCCCGGTGTTCCAGGCCATGCTGTCATGGCAGAACAACGAAGCCACGGGATTGGAACTGGGCGATATGTCGCTGCAAGGGCTGGGTGTGACCAGCCGCACCGCGAAATTCGACGTGTTGCTGGACATGGCCCTGATCGACGGGCGCCTGTTCGGGGCACTGGAATACGCCACGGCATTGTTCGACTCCGCCACGATGGAGCGTTACCTCGGCTACCTGGAGAGTGTCCTGAGGGCCATGGTTGCTGATGAACAGACCCTCGTGGCGCAGATTCCGCTGCTGGGTGACAACGAGCGTCAGAACCTGTTGGAAACGCTCAATGCCACTGCGGTT